>CAMRVW010000062.1 GCA_947054185.1 uncultured Rikenellaceae bacterium
AGGGCTTTTAATTAACAAAATATGAACACATTTTTACATAAAATCGTTTTAGCAACATAACCACCGCAAAACCAACTCTTTAACACACTCAACCGTTTTTGCACACGAAGTGACAAAACGAAAGCAGACGAGGGATGATTCCCTCGTCTGCTTTCATCTTCACATGAATTATATAAGGCTATCACAGATGCTTGTGTGTCGCCGGCCTTTCGCAGGCCCATATTACAACCCAGCATCCTGCATCAGACGACTTATCTCCTTGACAATGCTCTGCCGCCTGACCGTCAAGCTATTAGCACCTGCACATAATAGCCTCTCTCACTAAAGCGCCGTGCTTATAATGAACACCACAGCCACGCCCAATATGGCGTAAAGCTCGGTGAACACACAGAGTATCAGCGTCTGGGTGAATACGTTATAGCCGTTGCCGATGGCCGCGATACCGTTGGCACACACCTGCCCCTGACGCATCGCACTGAGCATGGCCACAAGCCCCAGCACCAAACCGCCGCAAAATATAGCTGCCGCCTGTCCCATGGTCATGGTTGCCTCCAGATAGGGCTTCACAATATAATAGCCCACAAAGCCATAAAGCCCCTGCGTACCCGACATAGCACTGAGTATAAGCACATTACCAAACACAGAAGGATTCTTTTTGAGTGCTCCCACACCGGCATTACCGGCTATTGTCACACCGAAAGAGCTGCCTATGCCCGAAAGAGCAAGCATGAGTGCCACACCGATATAGGCCAACAAAATTGGTTCCATAAATTAATTGGTTATTTAGTTAAACATTTATAAGTCAATTTATTGTCTCTTTTCTCGCCGGCCGTGGCCCTAACAGGTTCGGCTCTGCGTCCGGCTTATCGAAAAGTTTTTTTGTTCACCACCCCACGCCCGTATGCTTTACGCAAATTTACCGCCAAACGGCTAATCTTTTATGGTTTTGTAAGGCTCGTACTTTCGTCCGCCTCCCTCGAATCCGGCATTTTTGTAAAACTCCACGAAAGTCAGACGCAACGGATGCACGAACGAACTTATGGCCGACATGAACAGGTTGATGCCATGCCCCACCAACAATATAAGCACCATTATCACATGACTCACCACCGGAATGTCGCCGCTCATGCTCACGGCCAAATCGTTGAACACGCCGGCAATGATACCGCTCGACAGCCCCAGGGCGAACAGACGTATGTAAGACAACACATCGCCCAACAGCCCCGTGACATTATTATATATGCCCCACAGGCCGCCCCCTAAGTTGACGAACATATTTTTGTCGGGGTTGTTATAGAAGATGTTCATGCCAAGGAACAGCGATACGGCACCTATGTACCACGGCGAGTCGAAACCGAAATCGACACCCGCCTCGGGCAGCAGGTAAGCCAATACCGACACCACTATGGTCATGGCCCACCCCAGCGTGGCCACGGCATAACGGAAGCCCATGTACTTGGCCCGCGCATATGCCTGCACGAAGAGGGCATAAACAATCTGCACCACTCCCACGGCCAAAGCAAATGTGAACATATCCATCTGACCCAAGAACGGGAAGCCCTCGAACACCTTGAACGTTTTCAGCTCCATGCCGAAGAATGTGCCCGTGAGCAGTCCTATTAGCATCGCCGCCACCGAACACCACATGACAAGGCCGCTCACACGCTTGGCGAAATCGTTTTTACGCAATGCCAACAAGGCCACCGCCGCTGCCACGAACGTTATTATGGCATAACCGAGGTCGCCGAAGCACACCCCCACGAACAATATGAAGAACGGAGCGAAAAAAGGCGTCAGGTCGAGCTCTCTGTATGATGGCATCGAATAAAGCTCGCCCACCATCTCGCACAGACGGGCAAACCTGTTGTTTTTGAGCAATATCGGCGGATTGTCTTCCAATGACGGCTTCTCGGCAAACACCACCGCGCCGCTGTCGGCAAAAGCCTCGTCAACCTCATGGCGTCTTGGCTGGGGCACCCATCCGCTTATGACCGTTACGCTGCCCTCGACGGCATCTTGCGCCGCCGACACCGCCTTAAGGTGCAACAGCTCCATGCCTGCATCCTCGCGCGCCTCTTTAAGCAGATGAACAGACGCCGCCGCCCGGGCCAACTCCCGACGCGACATGTCGAGCTCTCCTTCGAGCCCCTCTATGCGGACATCCAGCCCGGCAACATCGCTCACGGGACGGGGCACCTCAACGGCACCGTCAAACGCCTCGCCATCACCGCACGACACGGCCACAAAACGAACCGTCCGCCCGTCATCGTCAACAACCACAGCGCCGCTCTCCTGCCACTCGCTCTTGAAACGCTTACGTTCGCACACGAAAAAACGCACTTTCACCCCTTCGGAGCCGAGCCTGTCAAGCATATCGGCATCGAAACGACCCCACACGGCCACGTCATCGCGTTCTTTTCGCACCTTGGCCAGCTCCGCCTCTGCCTTGGTCATGTGCGCCGACTGCTCGGTAAAGACCTCAAGAGCCTTTTGAGCAGTGTCATACGGCAACACCTCACCCAAGCGCTTCTCTTTCTTGTTGCTCTCGGCCACGCTCTTCAACTTGGTCAAGGCAGTGTCGTAAGCGGCAATCTTATCCATCAAACGCCGTCCCTCGCCGTCGGGTTGCCAGTCGCCGACGGTGACATCGACAACACCAAGCTCGCCCAACCGGGCAAGAAGAGCCTCTCGCCGGCTTTTCAGCACAAGAAACGTATATTTAACCATCGGTGTAATCATAGCTGCAACTCATTACGCCTCAACAACATCGGCCTCTTGGGCTGCCTGTGCGTCGTGGCGGTTTTTCACAATCTTCTGAGACGATTTGCTCAAATTCTCCTCGTCTTCCATGAAACGCTTGATCTTCAACATGGCCTCTTTATAACCCGGTATCTGCACCTTCTCATAAAGATTGACCTTCTGGGTGGTCTTCTTGCGGGCAAACTCCAGCCTCTCAGACTTCTCTGTGGCTATGCGGCTTCTAAGGCCCAGCTCGGCCATCCTCTTAAGAAGCGCGACACCGTCGGCAAACCACGCCTCTGAAGAGAAGAGATTATACTCTTTCTCTTGGAAATCAATATTTTCCAACACCGGCAACCTTACACCGGCTATCTTGGTCTGACCCAGACTTATATCTTTGACCGTCAGCACCTGAGGGTCAAACTCGCCCCAAAGCGGAGTCATATAATCATACTGCTCTATCAGCCCTTTCAACTCCTCTTCATAGGCATCGCTCTCGCGTTTGGCCCGCTTGACCTCCAGACGCAAGGCCGACTCCTTGCTCTTGATGGTCGGCAAGGCCCGCTCACGCATCTTCAGCTGCTTGTCAAGCTCACCGAGCGACGTTTTGTTATATTGAAACTTGATAGCCATAAACTATTGTTTTACAGGCCAGTATTTCTCCACAAGGTCGGCCTTTACAGACACCTCGGCCTTGGTGAAATATTTGGCGAACAGACTCCACGCAATGTCGAGCATCTTCTCCACGTCTATGTTGACGTCTATCGCCAGCAACTCGTTGGAATAATCGTGCGCAAACTTAAGGGTACGTTTGTCGTAATCGCTCAAATCGAAGCCGTTTTCGAGTTTGGTCTTGGCCCCGGCGGCATCGGCATAAAGGCGCACCGCCGCATTCATCACCTGAGGATGATCCTCACGCGTCTTCTTGCCTATGACAAGCTGTTTGAGCCTCGACAAACTTCTGAACGGGTCGACGATAACCTTGCCCGTGTCCGAGTCGTTGCGCAAGAAGAGCTGTCCCTCGGTTATGTAACCGGTGTTGTCGGGCACTGCATGGGTGATGTCGCCGCCGTTAAGAGTGGTCACGGCCACAATGGTTATAGAACCGCCGTTGGGCAACTGCACCGCCTTTTCATATATCTTGGCAAGATCGGAATAGAGCGACCCCGGCATGGAGTCTTTAGACGGTATCTGGTCCATGCGGTTGGACACTATGGCCAACGCATCGGCATAGAGCGTCATATCGGTCAGCAGCACCAGCACCTTCTCGCCCTTGTCGGCGGCAAAATATTCGGCGGCCGTAAGTGCCATGTCGGGCACCAAAAGGCGCTCCACCGGCGGATTCTCCGTGGTGTTGACAAAGAAGACGATACGGTCGAGCGCACCGGCGTTGTCAAATACGTTTTTGAAATATAGGAAGTCGTCGTTGGTAAGGCCCATACCTCCGAGTATGATCTTGTCGGCCTTGGCACGCAGAGCCACCATGGCCATCACCTGGTTGTAAGGCTGGTCGGGGTCGGCAAAAAACGGTATCTTCTGCCCCGACACCAACGCGTTGTTGAGGTCTATGCCGGCAATACCCGTGGGAATGAACTCCGAGGGCTGCTCGCGCTTATAGGGATTGACCGTGGGCCCGCCTATCTCGCGCTCCTGCCCCTCTATGTCGACCGCACCGAACATCGGACGACCGAACGCATCGAAGATATGCCCCGCCAAACCGTCACCCACCTTAAGTTTGGGCGGCTGGCCGTAAAAGACAACCTCAGAGTCTGTCGATATGCCCTCTGTGCCCGCAAACACCTGAAGTGTCACGCGCTCACCGTCTATGCGCACCACCTGGGCAGGACGTCCTCCCACCGAGGCCAGCTCTTCATTGCCCACATCTCCCGCCATAACGGTGACGGTGGCCTTGGTTATGTTGTCTATCTTGGTATATATCTTCTTAAATGCCTGTGTATCCATAAGAACAATTGTTTTCGTTTTTATTCTGCATCCTTCCGTCGGTCAGCACCTTTCGCCCCTTTTGGGCTCAGGTCGCACTCCGGGGCCCGCACGGTTACTCCCTGCCGTCCTCCTCTTTCTCTTTGGGATGGTCGCCGACCAACTTTCCAACCTTGGCCTCATAGTCGCGGAAGCTCTCGCTGCCGAACTCAGAATAGTTCATCTGACGTATAAGGTTGATAAGCTCCTTATAGAATGTCGAGCATGCCTCGAAGTCGTCATGGGCAAAATTCTTGCCGCAGATATTCATGATAAGGCTAAACATATACCTCTGACGCTCAAGCGGGCAATTGGAGTCTATGGCATCGAACGAGTCTTGTTGCAGGAAGCAGAAGTCTATAAGCTCCGACTTCCAGTAACGGTCGTGATAACTTACGGGCACACCGTCGTCACCGAGTATGTTTATCTGCTCATACACCTCTTTGCCGCGCTGAACCATGGTCTTGGCCTCCTTTACCTTAGAGACCCATCCCTTCTCGAAGTTCTCTTCCAGATATGTCTCTATCTCGGGATAGTCGAGATACTTGGAGTAACTGTCCAACGGATCTATGGCCGGGTAACGCTTGCTGTCGGCACGTTGCTGCGACAGGGCGTAAAAGCATCGCGCCGCCTTCTTGGTCGACTCGGTGACAGGCTCTTTGAGGTTACCTCCCGCCGGCGACACGGTACCTATAAAGGTCACCGAACCCGTTCCGCCGCCCACCAGGCGCACTATGCCGGCTCGCGAATAGAAGTTCGATATTATCGCCGCCAGGTCCATCGGGAAAGCGTCTGGTCCGGGCAGCTCCTCAAGCCTGTTGGACATCTCGCGCAACGCCTGCGCCCACCGCGAGGTCGAATCGGCCAATATGAGCACCTTCAGCCCCATGGCGCGGTAATATTCGCCTATGGCCATGCCTGTATAAACAGAGGCCTCGCGGGCGGCCACCGGCATGTTTGAGGTGTTGCAAATGATGGTTGTGCGTTCAATGAGCTTAAGGCCTGTGTGGGGGTCGTCGAGCTTGGGAAACTCCTCGAATATCTCAACCACCTCGTTGGCGCGCTCACCGCATGCCACCATCAATATCACATCGGCATCGGCCTGACGCGATATGGTGTGTTGAAGCACCGTCTTGCCCGCACCGAACGGACCGGGTATGAAGCCCGTGCCACCCTCGGCAAGGGGGTTGAAGGTGTCGATGGCCCTCACGCCCGTCTCCATGACACGCCCGGGACGCGGCTTTTCGCGATAGGCGGTGACAGCCTCACGCACCGGCCACTTTTGCACCATGGTGATGTCATGGTCGCGCCCCTGCTCGTCTGTCACCACGGCCACCGTATCGGTTATCTTGTATGTGCCGGCCGGAACCACGCTCTTGACCGTATAACGCCCCTTGAACGAGAAGGGCACCATTATCTTGTGCGTCACCGACCTTTCGGGAACACTTCCTATCCACGAGGCCGCCTCAACGATATCGCCCTCCACTGCAATGGGTGTAAACTGCCATGTGCTCTGCCAGTCGAGCGGATCATTATACACACCCCTCTCAAGAAACAGCGTTTCGAGCTTGGCCAAATCGTTTTGCAGACCGTCATATATGCGTGACAATATGCCCGGACCCAACGTCACCTCAAGCATGTGACCGTCAAACTCCACCGGAGCGCCGGCCCTCAGCCCGCGTGTGCTCTCGAACACCTGCACCGACACCTTGTCGCCGTCGACCTTTATGACCTCCGACATAAGGCGCGCGCCGCCCACGGTTATATAACAAATCTCATTCTGCGACACGGGACCGTCTGCTTTGACTGTCACAAGGTTAGACGTGACACCCGTTACCTTTCCGGTTGTTTTCATATATATACCTTATTTCTTGTCGTTTTTACCGGGAGCCGCTTTTGCCCTGCTGCACCCGTTTTCAGCGCCCGCCCTTTAATTTGGCCGTCTTTAAGCCGCTTTTGTATGCGACCTTGGCCCCGGCGCCCCCTAAACACCGTTTTCACGAAACGCTTTTAAGCTGTTTTTGGCATCCTTAACACTTTGGCACTCCCTTTGACCCGCGCACATCACCCCCGCATCACCGCCTGCCTTACAACGTCGCCCGGGGTCAGCTGCTCTATCAGACGGTCGAGCATCTTACGGCCGGTATCTATGTCGAGCACCATCCAGCGACATATTATGCCCACCTTGACCAAATATCCGAGCACGAAATTTATGTTGAAATAGTCGAACGTGGTAAGCTCGTCCACCTTTCTCCACCTGAACACGTCCAGCCGCCTCTCTTTTGCCAACATGTCGTCAGACTCCAATATGGCCGTCAGCTCGTCGCTCCCGTCGAAAGAACCTGCCAACCCGAAATCGGCCGACGTACCCGCCACAAGACGCTCCGTAACCTCATCATGCCCCACCAATACGCCCGATATATCGAGCCCCTTGCCACGTGCGGCAAAAGCGGCCACTATGTTACGTAACTGTCTGTCGAAGCGCGACCACCGGCGTATGAACGAATTCGACGACCTCTCGGCGGCGGCATAGTAACACTCCCACAAGGTGTGTTCCATGTCGGCCGATGTGTCTGTCTGCTCGTCTATTGCCCTTGCGGGGTCGCGATAACTGTCCAAAATGCGCTCTATATAATTCGGAAGCTCAACCGAACCGACATCGCCGCCATCCTTGCCCGACGAGAAGTAATAGCCGCACACCGCCGCCACCTGCTCTGCCGACAGATTGGCCGGCACCACATAACGCGCCCTGCCCGCCCGGGCTGCCATTATATTCTCAATGTCATGACACCCCAGCAACATGGCCACGTGACGCTTGTCGCACCTGTCGAGCGACTCGTCTATCTGCTCAAGCAACGCGCCGACCTCCAACCCTTTGCCGTCAGAGTCGACCGAATACTCAACCAGCGACGAGACCAAATATGTGTAATCTTTCAAAAACAGCGACATACAAACGCTTATTTTTCCTCAAACAAAACCTTGTTCAACCCATCTTTAAGATAGCTTCTAAGCAGGCTGTCGAAATCTTTCTCGTCGAAAGAAATGTAATAACCCTGCCCCTTGGGCGATATTCTGAAACCGCGGCCCACACCGTCGCCACCCGTTACGGTAAACTCGCCGACTCCTTTGTCAGCAGCGCTTTGCAGGTAAGCGGCCACCTTGTCTTCGTTACCCTTGCCCACGGTTACGCATCCGCCATCGGCAAACGCTTTGACCGCCTCTGTCATAAGCCGGCGCACAAAGTCATCGTCGCCAAAAGCACTTGCCACATCGGCACCCACCGAACGGGCAAGCACCATCTCTGACAAGGCGCTCTTGACGGCAGCGGTTATCTGACCGGCCGCTGCCTTAAGCTCTCTTTCCGAGCGACGCAACGTCTCGGCAGCCTTGTCCGACGCCTCCTCGGCCATTTGAGCGGCACGTTTTTGTGCCTCGGCTATTATAGAGGCCGCCTCCTCTTTGGCTTTGGCCACAATATTTTCCGCTTCCGCCTTACCCTTGGAAAGCCCCTCTTGATAGAGCTGCTCGGTCAATTGCTGAATCTTGTTCTCCATATATGTTTTAGTGTTTTCTTTACCAATAACACCACTGGCTGTCAGGCACATAAACGCAATAACACCCAATGTATCGTTTTACAAGATAACGAATTATTTTCAATATTAATATCTTATAGTTCATAAAAGACCAACTTTAAAGACATTTAGACCATTTGGTTTCAATCACACATTCAGGCTCTGATTACACTAAAAAGTTGTCTTGACGAAGACACGACAAAACCTTATGCACAAATCGTGCAAAAAACATCAACCACGCAAAAAATTGTAAAACAGACGCTATATCAGCAGCCATATAATAAAAGTGTGCGTTCCAAGGGGCGCACACTTTTATTATATGATACTATCCTTACGGCAGATAAGGATGCTCCTCGTCGGGACTATGTTTCCACCTCTTGTGCGACCACATCCAATACTCGGGTCGCTCGCGTATAAGCTCCTCCAAGGCGGCGGCATAACGACGCGTTATCACATCCTCGCCCACCTGTTCGGCTCCGTCGTAAAGCAACGTGAAGTGCACGGCATAACGTCCGCGCCTCACCCGACGTATGGCCATGAACACCACCGACGAATGCAAGCTGACGGCCAGCTTCTCCATGCCGGTGAAAAAGGCGGTGGGACGTCCCAGAAAAGGTATGAAATTGCGTATGCCCGCATAATAGGGCGTCTGATCGGATATCAGGGCCACTATGGGATTATTGCCCGCCTTGACCTCACGCAACATCTCGCGCGCGGTGGCCTTCATGGTCACGGGCTTGGTGCCGAACCGGGCGCGCATCTTCTTGTAAAAAGCCTCTGCCACCGCACTCGACAACGGATGATACACCGCCTTGACCGGATGCGGGGTAAACAACTGATAACCTATCGTAAACTCCCACTGACAATAGTGCGACATGGCGGCGATAAGAGGGCCCCGCGCTGTAAGGCTGTCTATAAGCTCTATATTGTCATAGGTCATGGAACGCCTCAGCTGTCTCTCGGTCATCGACACAAGCGACAGCGTCTCGACGAACACCTCGCCCAAATAGCGATAAAACCTGCGTTCTATCGTCTTACGCTCATCTGCGCTCTTCTCGGGGAACGAACGCGCCAGATTGTCGGCCACCACACCGCGCCTGTATCGCACCACTCCGTAAAGGACGAGCGACAACACATCACCCACCCCGTAACGACACCGGGCCGGCATGCGTCCGAACAACCATGCCGAGGCCCAAAAGAGCCCGAACAGCGTTTTCTGCCACCAGGTCATCAGCCTATGGGATAAAACTCCTCGCTGTCGGCAATGGTCGCGCTTATGGCCTCGAGGTATTTGTCATATATCAATCTGTTGCAGGCCACTATCTCTTTGCCGTGTATATAATTGTCACCTCCGTGATAGTCGGTCACCACACCTCCGGCAGCGCGCACTATGAGCGAACCGGCCGCCACATCCCACGGCGAAAGGTTGAACTGCGAGAAGCCGTCGAAACGACCGCATGCCACATAGGCCAGATTGGCCGCCGCCGAACCTATGCGCCTGCCGCCGTGCGTATATTTTATGAAATACTCCTGTTGAAGGCGATACTCGGCCATCCTGTCGAGGCTGTCGTAAGAGAAGCCCGTTGCTATGAGCGACTCATCGAGTATGTTTATCTGCGACACGCCTATCTCCTTGCCGTTCATATAGGCCTTAGAGCCTTTCCAGGCATAGAAGCTCTCGCCGCGCGTCACCTCGTGCACCACGCCCACCACTATCTCGCCTCTGAACGACAGAGCAACACTCACGCAATAAGGCGGAAGGCGGTGCATATAATTGGTCGTTCCGTCAAGCGGGTCTATTATCCACGTGTAATCGGTATCTTTGGGATGCAGCGGGCCGTCTGCCGCATCAACCGCCTCTTCGGCAAGAAAGTCAGCCCCCGGAATCAACGGCTCCAACTCTGCTATTATCATCTCCTCGGCCTTGCAGTCGACGTTGGTGACCATGTTGTGCATGCCTTTCAACTCGACATCGTCCCAAGAAAAATTCTCACTCTCGCTCTCGATGTAAGATGCCACACGGGCGGCAATCTCTCTCACCTTCCCGCATATCTGCTCATAATTTATCTCTGCCATAAACTTATTGTGTTTGAGTTATCATTCTGCCTTAGTGCATGTTATGACACACAAAAGGCAACACACCCCCGGTCGCGAATCATAAAATCAAAACCGGGATTGTTCCCACAAAGATACAAAAGTTATCGACTTTAAACGCCCTCCCCGCCAAAATATCACGACATTCTTCAGCGCCCCTCTTGCGCAAAGCGGTAAAGCATCGCTATCTCGTCGGCCCAGCGCGACTCGTCGGGAGTCTCCAGACACAAAGGCATGTCATCGAACCTGTCGTCGGCGGCGACATAAGCGAAAACCGCCTGACCGAGGGTACCCATGCCTATGTTGTTGTGACGGTCGACCCTGCTGCCCTTGGCTTTCATTGAGTCGTTAAGGTGCATGCCTCGCAGATAACCGAAACCTATCTCACGGTCAAACTCGGCGAAGGTGTCGTCGCATGCCTCGACGGTCGACAGGTCGTAACCGGCAGAATAGGCGTGACATGTGTCGATGCACACCCCCACCCTCGACTTATCCTCCACAAGATCGATTATATACCTCAACTGCTCGAAACGATAACCGATGTTGCTGCCCTGGCCGGCGGTATTCTCTATCACGGCCGTAACCCCGTGGGTCTTGTCGAGGGCAATGTTTATCGACTCGGCAATGCGGGCCATGCACTCCTCGTCGGATATCTTGCCTAAAGTGCTGCCTGGATGGAAGTTGAGCCTGTCGAGCCCCAACTGCTCGCACCGGCTCATCTCGTCTATAAAGGCTGTGCGCGATTTCTCCAACCCGTCGGCCTCGGGGTGACCGAGGTTTATAAGATAGCTGTCGTGCGGCAATATCTGATGCGGCGCAAATCCGTAACGCTCGCATGCCGCCTTGAACGCCTCTATAGATTTGGTACTCAACGGCGGCGACACCCACTGACGCTGGTTTTTGGTAAACAGGGCAAACGCCTTGGCCCCTATGGCCGCAGCATTGACAGGCGCGTTCTCAACTCCGCCCGATGCCGACACATGCGCTCCAAAATATTTCATACTCAATAATTTAATCAAACAAACATCGTCCTTTCGGCCTTACCTGCCACCTTCAAGACAAACCCGCCAGCAAAAACAAGCCTGCCTAACTTTGCCGAGGCGAAGTATCTAAGACGACATCCAAAGATACGATTAAGCGAGAGCAAAAGCAAACGATAGTTTGGTTCTGCCGAGCGTGAGTATCTTAAAACCGATAGGTTAAAGATACGATTAAGCGAGGGCAAAAGCAAACGACAGTTTGATTCTGCCGAGCGTGAGTATCTTAAAACCGATAGGTTAAAGATACGATTAAGCGAGGGCAAAAGCAAACGACAGTTTGATTCTGCCGAGCGTGAGTATCTTAAAACCGACAGGTTAAAGATACGATTAAGCGAGAGCAAAAGCAAACGATAGTTTGGTTCTGCCGAGCGT
>CAMRVW010000063.1 GCA_947054185.1 uncultured Rikenellaceae bacterium
TGACCGCTCGCGAAAAGGATGCGGAGACAATGCGGCAGACAATAAAGGCAGTGATGCGATTACAGCAACTCACCGAAGGTATAATCTTTCCAGAAGTCTGCCGCCATATATTCGTCTATCGACTCTGACGGGACAGATATCACTATCGGGTCGGCGATGCCCAGAGTGCCTGCGAGATGCGGAGGCGCCACCGACCTGCATGACAGGCGTGTCAGCTTGTTGCAGTTAAGAAAGACGGACGCTCCCATCGAGGCCACACCGCTGCCGAGCGATACCGACTCAAGGCCGCTGCAACCCGCAAACGACGATGCCCCGAGCGTTGTGACGCCATCGGGAATGGTTATGTCGTCAAGGCTGACACAGGCAGAAAAGGCAGATTCCCCTATGGTGACAACTCCATCGGGTATGGCGATATCGGCAAGGCTTACGCATCCTGAAAATGTCATGGTCTCTATGGAGGCGAGCCCCTTGCCTAACGACAAGGTCTTAAGCCCGTTACAGTTCATGAATGCCGACTCGCCTATGGAGACGACATTGTCCGGAATGGATATGTGAACAAGGTTGCCGCACGATGAAAAGGCACTCTCCCCTATCGTCGTGGTGCTCTGCGGCAAAACGATGTCGGCAAGGGCGACACATCCGGAAAAGGCGCTCTCCCCTATAGAGGTCAGATGGTCGGAAATATCGACCGACGACAACCCTCGGCAGTGGTAAAAGGCTTTACGCCCTATCGACTTGACGCCGCCACCGAGCGACACACGGGCCAGACGAGCGCAATCGGCAAAGGCCTCATCGCCTATCTCTTCGACACTGTCTGATACGATAACGCCTGTGAGGCACGAGGCATATTGCGAATAAAGCCCTTTGTTTATGGCGACAACACCGTCAGGCACCCATATTATAAGGCTGCCGCAACCGTCGAACGCCCCGTCTCCTATAGTCGTGACGCTCTTGGGCACGACAAGGACCAGATTACCGCATCCCGAAAAGGCCGAAGCGCCTATATGCGAGACCCCGACCGGTATATCCATAATGGCAAGACGGGCGCATCCGGCAAAAGCATTGTCGCCTATGTGACCGACATTGTCGCCGAGAGTCACCTCACGAAGAGAGAGGCATCCCGAAAAGGCGGCATTATCGACCGATACCACTCCGCCGGGGAGGGATATTCCGGTGAGGGCGACGCAATCTTTAAACGCAGCGGCCCCGACAGAGACAACGCCATCAGGAATTGCTATGCCGGCAAGCTGTGCGCACCCCGCAAACGCTGAGGCTCCTATGGATGTGAGTCCGTCGCCGAACGACACAGAGGCCAGACGGGCGCATCCTTCAAAGGCACCGTCGTCCAGAGAGGTGACACTATTGGAGATAACCACACCCGTGAGGCACGAGGCATATTGCGAATAGGTGCCTTTCTCTATCGAGACGACACCGTCGGGGACATTGACAACCAGCGCGGCGCAACCGTCGAAAGCTCCGTCGCCCATGGTGGTGACGGTCTTGGGCACGACAACAGACAATCTGCCGCAGCCCGAAAATGCCGAGGCGCCTATTGCGGCGACATTAGAGGGTATGGTCAGTGTATTGAGGGCACGGCATGCGGCAAAGGCATTGTCGCCTATGAGGGTGACCCCCGAGCCGAGCGAGACATCAGACAGCGAGGAGCATCCGCGAAAAGCCTCGTCGCGTATGGTGACCACGCCGTCGGGTATGGCGACCGACTTAAGGCCGGTGCAGCCGTCGAAAGCGCGGTCTCTGATGACAGTGACGCCCTCGGGTATGACGATGCCGGTAAGGTCGGAATAGCCCTTGAAGGCGTCGACGCCTATCATGGTTATCTCTTTGTCGAACACTATCACACCTTTGCCGTCGCTGAAATCGTTAGATACGACAAAGGCATCAAACACACCTGTGGCAACGGCTATCTTGCTTTTGGAGGTGTATGTGATGCGGCTGCCTGGGTCGATGACAGGCTCTTCGGGATCGGGGTCTTCGGGCTTGGGCTCTTCCGGTTTCTCCGTGTCCTGGTCGTTACCGGGGTCGTCGGGCTGTTCGGGCTGCTCGGTGTTGTCTCCGTTACCCGTGTCGGGACCGTCGACACCTCCCTCGAGCACAGGCCTGAAGCATCCGGACAAAAAAAACAGAACCGCAAACAATGCGAATATTTTTCTCATGACAAATTATTTGCAAAAACAGGCCTAAAACCATTCAAGCCATTAACAACACCGCCTCCTTGACATGCGCACTGAAGTTTTCACCGGACGATAACGCCCGTTATCTATGCAAGAGACTGACAAACACATGGTTTGCATAGGCAGTACTTCTTAACTCTCCTCCATTATGCGCCCCGAAGATATGAAAAATATCCCGAACTCACAAAGGGCATGGCGGCTTGCAGAACCTGCCATTGCGCAATGCCTCTGCCGGCGTGTGAACGACCACCACAAAAGGCGGGATGCACCTGCCGATTAAAGGGTCGGCAATGCACCTCGGCAGATGACATCAGCGCCATATGCAAACCTCGCATTGTCACCGAAAATGCCATCGGGGCCGATAAAGACAAAAAAAGCGCCCTCAAGGAGCGCCATAAGAGTAAGGTGCAGAGCTCAGCCCACGAACTCGTTAAACGAATCAATCGCCATGTTGCGATAATCGATCAGACTATATAAGGTCTTCCGATTACAACTGCCTGTCTTCAGCACCGATTTTTTAAACTCGTCGCGGAAAGAGCCGGCGTATTCGAGGAAGTTTTGGTAATGAAATGCCGCCATGT
The DNA here is from genome assembly GCA_947054185.1 of uncultured Rikenellaceae bacterium. Classification (GTDB taxonomy): domain Bacteria; phylum Bacteroidota; class Bacteroidia; order Bacteroidales; family Rikenellaceae; genus CASDZP01. The sequence goes on from CAMRVW010000063.1 coordinate 2,774, forward strand.
CGGCCCCACTGACGGGTTTTATAGCTGCGGCCTCGGATATATCGGCGCACAATTCGTCGTAAAGCGACTGAGCATGACTGCTGTCGAAATCGTCTTGCTGTACTAATTTTACAATACGTTCGGTAACCGACAATATCTTTTTGCCGGCGACAACATGCTCTTTGAACGGATTGCCATCCAACAATACCTCATCGGCCGAATCGACAAGAGGCTGTATGATATTGATTGCTTCGGAACGCGCATTGAAGACGTTATATCCCAAAATGTTGTTCTCTTCAAAGAGAGAGTCGGACAAGGCCCAGTTGTCTTTCTTATATTCTCGATTGTTTCGGTACTCGACAAACCGGCTATAGTTGTCAACGAACCTTTTGCCCGCGGCGAACCAGCGCATTATCTGATATTCCAGATTTTTGCGAAGCTCATCGTTCACAATCTCGGGGGCGGGTATAAGATCAGACACTGTCGCCCACAAACCTGTTGTGTCAACATCAGGGGCAGGCACAGAGACATCATCGGCGCCCATACACTCCATGATCATGCCGAACTGCTCTCTGTCATAGTTGGATTCTAAGGCAGCAATCAGTTTATTGTAATAGTCAATCACCTCTTTGGCCTCCTGCTTGCTTGTCACATATACGCTATCAGGTTCGTCAATATCATCTGATGACACGTTGCCGCTTCCGTAACAAGAGGCAGAAAACATCGTAACGGCAACTGACGCAATCAAAAACAATTTCTTCATCAATATAAAAATTTTAGTTAAAACACAGCGCAAAGCCGGCAACAGCCCGCACTAAAACTTAGCCGACATCACTTGCCATATCTTATCTGACCCACCCTCTCCTGCATGCGGGCGGCACGTTTGGGATACTTTGCGACCACATTGTTTTTCTGTCCGATATCTTTTTTGACGTTGAACAACTGGGGCTCTTTCATGCGGCCCGACTCCATGGGCGCCACCCAATAGCCCTCGTTGACCATGGGGGGTATGAATATCCAGTCGCCGGCGCGCAACAGCACATTGTCGCCGCAGGCATCGAGCAGAAGCTCGTCGCGTCCGTGGCGTGAGCGTCCCAACAGGGCACCGGAGATGTCGACGCCGTCTTTGGTCTTGTTTTCCATGCCCAACATAGAGGCGAAAGAGGCATACAGGTCCATCTGGCACACCAAGGCATCAGACTCTCCCGGGGCGATATGTCCCGGCCAGCGCACAAGGAAGGCCACATGGGTGCCGCCGTCATACGAGCTGTATTTGCCGCTGCGGAACGGGCCGGCAGGCTTGTGGTCGCCGAGCTTCTCTATGGCCTGGTCGACATAACCGTCGTCGAGCACGGGGCCGTTGTCGCTGGTGAATATGACTATAGTGTTTTCGGCCAAGCCCAACGAATCGAGCGTGTCAAGAAACTGCCCCACGCACCAGTCGGCCTCCAATATGACATCTCCGCGCGGACCAAGCGGCGAGGTGCCGGCAAAGCGAGGATGAGGCACACGAGGCACATGAGGCTGATGCAAGGCATAATAGAGGAAAAAAGGCTCGTTGCGGTGCTCTGTGACGAAGTCGGTGGCCTTTTGCAGGAAGGTGTCGGCCATATCTTCATCGACCCACAGGGCCGACTTGCCGCCACGCATGTAACCGATGCGCGGTATGCCGTTGGTGATGGCCTGGTCGTGCCCGTGACTGGGATGCACCTTAAGCAGCTCGGGATTATCTTTGCCGGTGGGCTCGCCGGGGAAATTGCGGCGATAGCTCACCTCTATGGGGTCTGAGGGGTCAAGCCCCACCACGTGCCCGTTCTCGACGAAGACGGTGGGCACACGGTCGTTGGTGGCCGCCGTGATGAACGAATAGTCGAAGCCGACCTGACCGGCCCCAGGGGTTATCTCCCGGTTCCAGTCGACATTGCCACGACCGAGCCCCAAGTGCCATTTGCCCACGGCACCGGTGGCATAACCTGCCTCTTTGAGCATTTTGGGCAGGGTGGGTATATCCTCTTTTATTATAAGCGGTGCATCGCCGGGCAACACCTGCGCGCCCTCACGCCACGGATAACGGCCCGTAAGCAGAGAGTAACGACTCGGGGTGCTGGTGGCAGAGGCGGCATATCCGTTATTGAAACGAAGCCCCTCACGCGATATGCGGTCGATGTTGGGGGTGACTATCCCGTTTGCCCCATAGGCGCTTATGTCGCCGAAACCGAGGTCGTCGGCAAGAATGACGACAATATTGGGTTTCTGCCCGGCCTCTTGGGCATGCAACGCATGTAAAGGCAGAAGGCAGCCGGCAAACGGCAACAGATCAATGGCTTTCATCGTACATATTATTTAAAATTATCTTCAAACTTACAAAAAATAATCCGAAGCACAAAAAACAATGATTCCGCCACTCTCATGCCCAGCCTTTCACACATGGACGCGATGGAATAATTTCAACATCGCACACAATAAAAGGCATGAAAACAAGTTATTATTTGTATCGGATTCTGTTTCCCATGTAACAGAAAACGGCAAACCATAAAATGAGAAAAGCCCCCGTCAGCGGAAAAAGCGATAAATTTATCTGTTTTTTTACCGATTTTTACAAATAGAGATTAATTTTGCACCCAAACATTTATAGATGCTTAACCACTAACATATAAGCAATGAATCTGAAGAAAAAGCTCATCGTATCGGTCTGTATCGTTGCTGCGGCAACTATCGCACTGACAGCATGGTTGTTGCGCCCCGAAGAAGAGGATGTTTTTTATCCCACGGTGTCGGTTGTGCCTGTCACCACTCAGAATGTGGAGATATATGGCGAATATGTGGGTCGAATACGTGCCCAACAGTTTGTGGAGGTACGCGCCCGCGTGGAGGGCTATCTAGAGAAGATGCTGTTTGCCGAAGGAACCTATGTACATAAAAATCAGGTGCTTTTCATAATAGACCCGCGCATATACAAGGCCAAGGCCGACAAAGCCGCAGCCAAACTGAAGAAAGACGAGGCTCTGGCCCTCAAGGCCAAACGCGACCTTGAGCGCATACGCCCGTTGCATGATCAGAACGCGGCCAGCCAGCTCGACCTCGACAACGCCATAGCCACATACGAGTCGGCGGCGGCATCCGTCTCGATGAGCAAAGCCGACCTCATGCAGGCCGACATGGAGCTGAGTTACACCACCGTGCGTTCGCCCATCTCAGGTCATGTGAGCGAACGCCACGTCGACATAGGCACACTGGTGGGTCCGGGGGCGCAATCGCTGCTGGCCACGGTGGTCAAGAGCGACACCGTGAGGGTCGATTTCAGCATGACGGCGCTCGATTATCTGCGAAGCAAAGAACGCAACGTCAACCTCGGACATAAAGACTCCACGCGCTCGTGGGACCCATATATCACTGTAACACTGGCTGATAACTCCATATATCCCGAGCGCGGCCTGGTCGATTTCGCCGAGCCGCAGGTCGACCCCAAGACCGGTACATTCTCGGTGCGCGCCGAACTGGCCAACCCCGACCATGTGTTGCTGCCTGGGCAGTTCACCAAGGTAAAACTTCTGCTCGATGTACGCGAAGATGCCATTGTGGTGCCTGACAGAGCCCTTGTGATAGAAAAAGGCGGCGCATACGTGTTTGTGGTAAGGCCCAACGGCAGGGTGGAAAAGAGATTCATAGAGCTGGGGCCCGAGATAGGCAACAACACGGTGGTGGAGCGCGGCCTTGTGACCGGCGAACGCGTCGTTGTGGAGGGTTATCACAAGCTGACCCCTGGTATGGAGGTGACGGTGGTGGATGCCTCGGAGGCTTACCCCGACAAAGCCCAAAAATAAACGACAGCGACGTACCAAACGTTGCAAGAGAGCCGAAACGACCGCCACGCAATGAAATACAGGCACCGGCGGTAATAACGATGAATTAACGGCCAAGCGACCTTGAACATGACGCCAAGGTGTGCCCGAAACCGTAAAATCATAAATACAATGAAATCCAATTTCTTCATAGACCACCCCGTCTTCTCAATGGTGCTCTCCATAGTGATAGTCATTGTCGGCTTAATCGGCCTTACGATGCTGCCCGTGGACCAGTATCCGCAGATCACCCCGCCGACCGTGCGCATAAGCGCCAGTTACCCGGGCGCCAGTGCGCTGACGGTATCGCAGGCTGTCGGCACACCCATAGAGCAGGAGTTGAACGGCACACCGGGCATGATATACATGGAGTCGAGCAGTTCCAACTCGGGCGGATTCTCAGCAACGGTCACCTTCGACATATCGACCAACGCCGACCTTGCGGCAGTCGAGATACAGAACCGTGTCAAGCTGGCAGAGTCGCGTCTGCCTGCCGAGGTGGTGCAGAACGGCATCACCGTCGACAAACAGGCAGCAAGCCAGCTTCTGACCCTGGCCCTCACGTCGTCAGATCCCAAATTCGACGAGATATACCTCTCTAACTTCGCCACAATGAACGTGCTCGACATGTTGCGTCGTGTGCCGGGCGTGGGGCGCGTATCCAATGTCGGCAGCCGCTATTACGCCATGCAGATATGGCTCAAGCCCGACCGACTCTCCAACTTCGGACTCACGGTGTCTGACATCCAGGCCGCCCTCAAAGACCAAAACCGCGAGTCGGCCGCTGGTGTGCTCGGCCAGCAGCCCGTAACCGACGTCGACATAACCATACCCATAGTGACGCAGGGGCGACTTTCGCAACCGTCAGAGTTTGAAGAGATTGTGATAAGGGCAAATGCCGACGGGTCTATAATACGTCTGCGTGACGTGGCCCGCATATCGCTCGAGGCATCGTCATATACCACCGAGAGCGGCATGAACGGCAGCAACGCCGCCATATTGCGCATATACATGCTTCCGGGGGCAAACGCCATAGAAGTGGCCGAGAATGTCAAAAAGGAGATGCAGCAGTTGAGCAAGAATTTCCCCGAAGGCATCGATTACGAGATACCGTTGGACGCCACCGAATACATATCAGACTCGATACACGAGGTTTACAAGACCCTCTTCGAGGCACTCATACTGGTCATTATTGTGGTGTACCTGTCGTTGCAGAGCTGGCGCGCCACTGTCATACCCATCATTGCCGTGCCCATATCGCTGATAGGCACATTCGGATTCATGCTGATATTCGGATTTTCGCTTAACCTGCTGACCCTATTGGGTTTGATACTGGCCATAGGCATTGTGGTGGACGACGCCATAGTGGTGGTCGAAAATGTCGAGCGCATAATGGAAGAGGAGCACCTGAGCCCTTACGAGGCCACCAAAAAGGCCATGAGCGGACTTACCGGCGCTATCATCGCCACCTCGCTCGTGCTCTGTGCCGTGTTCGTGCCGGTGAGCTTCCTAAGCGGCATAACGGGGCAGCTTTACAGGCAGTTTACGATAACCATTGCCGTGTCGGTGCTAATTTCGACCGTCGTGGCACTGACGCTAAGCCCCGTGATGTGTTCGCTCGTGCTCAAACCGGCCAACAGGTGGAAAAAGAAGAACATCGTTTTCAGATACATAAACCACTGGCTTTACATAGGCAACAAGAAGTATATCAAGATTATACGACGAACCATGAGTGTGCCGCGGCGCGTAATCGCCGGTTTCGGCATGGTGCTGGTGGCCATATTCGTGATAAACAAGTTGATGCCCTCGAGCTTCATGCCCCCCGAAGACCAGGGCAACTTCAAGATAGAGCTTGAACTGCCCGAGGGGTCGACTCTCGAACGCACCCGTCAGGTTACAAAACGGGCCATGGACTATCTGGCCACACGTGACGATGTGGCCTATCTGCTCGACGTGACAGGCACCAGCCCCCGTGTCGGTTCCAACCAGAGCCGAAGCAGCGAGATAACGGTGGTGCTCAAACCGTGGAAAGAGCGTAAGGGTTCGAACATAAAACAGATAGCCGACGAGGTCAAAAGAGAGCTTCGCGCCTATCCCGAGTCGAAAGTATATGTCACCACCCCACCCGTCATTCCGGGTCTCGGCACTTCAGGCGGCTTCGAGATGCAGCTGGAGGCTCGCGGCGACGCCTCTTACGACGATTTGGTGCGCGCCACCGACACCCTGCTCTATTACGCCTCGCAGCGCAAGGAGATTACCGGCGTCTATTCGTCCATGCAGTCGGAGATACCGCAGCTCTATTTCGACATAGACCGCGACAAAGCCAAGATGTTGGGTGTGCCCATGTCTGACATATTCTCGACCATGAAGGCATACACCGGGTCGGTATATGTCAACGACTTCAACATGTTCAACCGCATATATCGCGTCTATATCCAGGCCGAAGCCCCCTATAGGGTCGATCGCGACAACATCAACCTGTTCTTCGTAAAAGGCGCGGGCGGCACCATGATACCGCTAACCTCGCTCGGCACCACCAGTTACACGACAGGCCCCGGCACCATGACCCGATTCAATATGTTCAACACAGCCAAGATAGGCGGCGAGGCGGCATCAGGGTATAGTTCCGGCGAGGCAATGGAGATTATGGAGCAGATAGTGCGCGAACATCTGCCCTCCAACATAGGTGTGGAATGGAGCGGCCTGTCATATCAGGAGAAGAAGGCCGACGGCAAGACGGGGCTTATTCTCGGGCTGGTGTTCCTGTTCGTGTTCCTGTTCCTGGCCGCTCAATACGAGAGCTGGTCGGTGCCCATATCGGTAATGCTGTCGTTGCCGGTGGCCGCGCTCGGCGCATACATAGGTACATGGGTGTGCGGGCTTGACAACGACATATATTTCCAGATAGGTCTTGTGATGCTTATAGGTCTTGCGGCCAAAAACGCCATATTGATAGTGGAGTTTGCAAAGGTACAGACCGATGCAGGCGCCGATGTGGTCGAGGCGGCCATAAACGCGTCGCGTCAACGTTTCCGCCCCATACTCATGACCTCGCTGGCATTCATCCTGGGCATGCTCCCCATGGTGTTGGCATCAGGCCCCGGGTCGGCAAGCCGTCAGGCCATAGGCACGGGCGTATTCTTCGGCATGTTGCTCTCGATAACTGTGGGCATTGTGTTGGTGCCGTTCTTCTTCGTACTGATATACAAGCTCAAAGAGAGACTCGGCAGCTTTTTGAAACGGCACAAAAAAGAGAAGGTTATTTAATTTAAGAGGCAAAAAACAAGTTGTATGTCAACGACAATGATAAAAACAGTCATGGCGACAGTGGCCGTATTGGTGTGCCAGTCGTGCATGATAGGCAAAAAATACAAGAGTCCCGAGCTCGACATGCCGGCCCGTATTGCCGAAAATGAAACCGACACATCATCTTTCGCCGATATGAAGTGGTGGCAGATATATGGCGACCCCACCCTGCAAAAGCTTATAAGACAAACCATTGACAACAACAAAGATATGCTTATAGCCGCATGGCGCGTGGAGGAGTTGCGACGACTGCAACGGGTAAACACCGCGGCATTGCTCCCTTCTGTGGGCGCCGATGTGTCGGCCTCGCACGAAGCGGAGAATTACGGCGGCAATAACCTCGACAAGTCAACCACATACAATGCCAAATTGCGTTTTAACTGGGAGTTGGATCTTTGGGGTAATTTGCGTTGGGCGCGCCAGAAAGGCATCAACGACTATCTGCAATCGGTCGAGGCGCGGCGGGCGTTGCGCATGACATTAGTGGCAGAGGTGGCGACCGCCTATTTTGAGATTGTCGCCCTCGACAACGAGCTCGCCATTGTGCGACAGACGCTAAACACACGTCAAGAGGGAGTCAGACAGGCCAAAATAAGGTTTGAAGGCGGCCTGACATCTGAGATATCATATCGTCAGGCTCAGGTGGAGTTGGCCAGAACGGCCACCCTGATACCCGAACTCGAACGTAAGATTGCCGCCAAAGAGAACCAGATAGCCCTATTGGCCGGACAATACCCCAACAAGGTGGCCAGAGGCGTGATGTTGAACGAGACCATCATACCGGACAGCCAGTTGCCGACAGGATTGCCTTCGGAATTACTCAAAAGACGTCCCGACGTACGCGAGGCCGAATACAGGCTCAAAGGAGCCAATGCGCTGGTGGGCGTGGCATATACCGACATGTTTCCTAAGATCACCATATCAGGTCTTTACGGCTTGGAGATGGAGAACAATTTCGCCGAGTTTTTCCGATCGCCATACGGTTATGTCAGCGGTCAGTTGCTGGCCCCGCTCTTTTCATGGGGCAAATTACGCGCCAAATACAAAGCGCAACAGGCAGCCTATATCCAAGAGACCGAGAGATATAAGAAGACCGTGCTTACAGTGTTCAGAGAGGCCAACGACGCTATCGTGGCATTCAACAAGGTGCGAGACGCACTTGTCACCAAACGACGACTTGAGCAGGCTTCACGCAGTTACATCGACCTTGCACGCCTGCAATACATCAACGGCGTCATAGGCTATCTCGACGTGCTCGATGCACAACGAGCCTATTTCGACGCACAGATAGGCCTGAGCAACGCCATTCGTGACGAACAAATTGCCATGGTGCAACTATATAAGGCTCTCGGTGGCGGCTGGTACACAGACGACCACGAAGAGTCCGACCTGCACGCTCCAACCTCAGACGAGCCGCAGAAAAACAAAAAGGATCGCCGGACCGTTAAAAACAAAAATTAAAACCTTAGTCTCAGGACTTTCGCACTTTGCCTTTTGTGATAAACTCACCTATCGAAAAAGATGCGGGCAAGAATTTTGGTATCTATTCTGACTATTTATGGTGCTAACAGTTCGCCTTATGCGTCATAAATTACAAAACGACAGTGCAGCGACACCAACATGTTCCACATAACCACCTGACAATAAGCAATAACACAATTATCTTACAAAAAATTTGTCTGATTTTTTGGTATCTAAAAAAATTGTATCTATCTTTGCATCGTCAAAAAGACAAAAGGTGCCATAGCTCAGTTGGTAGAGCAAAGGACTGAAAATCCTTGTGTCCCCGGTTCGATTCCTGGTGGCACCACCCAAGCAAAGATTAAATCGCTAATTCTTACAGAGTTGGCGATTTTTCTTTTAGTCACTACAGGGCG
>CAMRVW010000064.1 GCA_947054185.1 uncultured Rikenellaceae bacterium
TGACAGAGGAAATATGTGCTTTCGCCAATGCAGACGGAGGATATTTGCTTATTGGCGTGAATGATAACGGTCAAGTGGTAGGTGTTAACCTAGAAAATGATAAACGCTCCGCCATTCAGGGTTCTATCAGCGAAATATCTCCTGCACTTCACTGTGAAATGTATTCTGTAAATATTGGAGATAAAACAGTGTGGGTGATTGATGTTCCGTCCGGCAAGGACAAACCTTATATTTTTTCCGGGTCTATTTATGTACGTGAGGGTGCAAACTCGCAGAAACTTCGCACAGCCGAAGAAATGCGCAGTTTTTTTCAGGAGTGTAACAAAATCTTTTTCGACCATATTCCCTGCCACTGGTTCAATATCTACACGGATGCAGACGAACAGATGATTAAGGATTTCCGAACAGAAGCAAAACTAAGTCCGTCCACACCCGACAAACAAATATTTGAGAACTTGAAACTGTTTACCGAGAATGAAACGGCAAAGAATGGTGCAGCGATGTTCTTTGGAAAACAACCTGAACGAAAGTTTCCGCACGCTATCACAAGGTGTGTTCTTTTCAAGGGAATGAATAAAGTCTATATTATAGATGATAAAACTTTCGGAGGTTCACTGTACCAACAATATCTACAGGCTATGTCTTGGCTGGAAAGCAAACTGCAAGTAGCCTATAAAATAGAGGGAACAGGACCAAGAGAAGAAATTTGGGAAATACCTTTGACCGTATTTAAAGAAGCCATTATAAACGCTCTGTCACATCGTGACTACTATGAACAAGGAGCAAGCATTATGATAGAAATGTTTGACGACCGGGTAGAGATTTCCAATCCCGGAGGGCTTTTGCCTGTTGTGGCTAAAGATTTCGGGCATAAGAGTATGACACGTAATCCGCTAATCTTCGGTTTATTTACCCGTATGCATTTAGTTGAAAGAGTTGCATCCGGTATTCCTCGTATGCAGGAAGCTATGAGAGAAGCAAATCTGCCCGAACCGGAATTTCATACGGAGGGGATGTTTACAGCTGTATTTAAAAGAGGGATTAGCATCAAAAATGAAATAATAAATGTCCCAAGCTTGTCCCAAGAATGTCCTAAGCTGGATATACGTTATACATCTATAGCGGAACAAATAATTTCGTATTGCTCAGAACCCCATTCTATTCAAGAAATAATGAAACTTGTAGGACAAACAAACCGAAGTAGATTTAAAAAAAATATCATAAATCCACTTTTAGAAGTAGGCATTCTTTCTATGACTATACCTAACAAACCTAATAGTCCATTACAACAATATATCATAAAAAAATAAATATATGAATATAAATGATTTCAATAATAGAATTGCAAGATGTGAATCCTTTTTAATTGCTAGTGACGGGCAATTCTTAGGAAAACTTTCTCTTAATAGATACGATATAGATTCCATTTCCTATGAATATGGTTTGTATGGTAGTATCTATTCCGCTACTTCATTTAAGAATCAGTATTCAACTTATGGTAGTCCTTACTCTTCTTTAAGCCCTTATAATCCATATACATCCACTCCACCTACCATATATTTAAGAGGGCAACGAGTTGGTTTTTTATCAAAGAACAAATACTTATTTGGCAGTATTGACCCTGATAGTCTTAATACTTGGATGCAGAATAACGGATTATATTATTAAAATATGGAAATGATAGAATATGTAAAGTTAGTAACAGCCTTCATTGTCTCAATCGGTGGTTCAAGTGTTGTTATTATTGCACTATCTAAATGGTTTGGAAATTTCCTTTCAACTAGATTATTAGATGCTTATAATAATAAACATGAAAAAGAATTAGAAGTGATAAAAACAAAGTATGCTTCTGAATTGGAAAATACAAAAAATGAATTAGAGAAAGCAAAATCCCAGTTTCTCAGATATTCAGAGAAACAGTTTGAATTGTATAATGATTTATGGAAAGTTCTACTATATACAAAACGACAAGCTGATTTGTTATGGCAAAAAGCAGACCCTAATCAAATACCATCTTTCAGTGAACAAATCAGGCTTACTCGTAATGCTATTAGCGATAATCTTCTATTAATAGAAGAAGAACATTATGAGAAATTAATTCAACTTATAGAACAATTTGAACAATTCCAATTCGGAAAATTAAAGCTTGTAGATATAAGAATACAAATTGAAGGTGGAGAACAAGTTCAACAAATAATATCTAAAGCAGATGCACAAAACACCATCAATAAAAATAGAAGGACAAAAGAAAAATATGACAAGTTAATAATGGATATAGGTAAGTCTTTTAGAGAACAAATAAAAGGATAATATTTGAAATTCTAATATTAGTTGTATCTTTGCACTCAGAAATCGTACCCAAGATACAAGTTGATGTCAAACGGTGCAAAGCTGTGAAAACCTTATTCAAGGGACTTACATCGTAGCAAAGATATAACTTACTGAAAGATAGTGCCATATCAAACCATTTTCGGTTGCTGGTGGCACCACCACCAAAGCAGTCAGATTAATTTCCGACTGCTTTTTGCGTATAATAACTTTTCCATATTGCAATCTGTAACGATTTCATATATTTGCCCTCGCCTTAGATTACCCCCTCTCGTAAAAATTCAAGTATCCTTTCTTTGATTTTGCCCGCACTTATCCGCATCTTTGACCTGTCGGTATCAGATACTTCGCCTCGGTCAAACAAATAAAATTTGCTTGCCTCTCGGTTTATTCGCATCTTCGACTTCATCTTAGACACTTCGCCTTAGAAAAGCGAACAATATTTGCTTTTATATTCGGCTTATTCGTATCTTTGAGAAATCACATTCGAAGTATCTGACAACAGGCCATAAATGCCGAGAATAGAAAATACATGAAATATAAATTTTGCCAAAGTTGCTTCATGCCGTTACCTGACGACCCAAAGACACAAATGTCGACGATGACCGTAATGAAACTATTCATACGATTCACCGCAAACAAACGAACAGAAGACCAGACATAAAGAACAAACGCGGTAATTATTTCTTCATCTGAACCGATTGGAACATGACGACGAAAGATGCCTTGCCGACAAGACGCAAACACTTCTTGCATAAACGCCGATCTATGTCCGATGCCAATGACGAAAAACCATCTGTCGGGCTGCAACGAGGAGTGGATGACCATGTACTGGGAAGCAGAAAACCTTTTAATACAGCCCCTGCCGCCTTGCGCGGAACGGACGAAATAATCATCGACGAAAGAACACACAGGATATGATATCGATCTCTTCCCCGGCGGCCCACATTCCTAACCATCTGCCTTTGCTATTCGTCAACACCGAAGCAATCGTCCTGACAGAAGGATGGTTTAAGACACAAACGGCAGTAAACGACCATTGCTTGGAATAGTCAAACTGCTTGCAAAGCCAGTAAACGTAACGTCTAAAAACTGCAAAACGACCGTAAGACACACAATAAAATATCGCCAATGAAAAAAAGACTCGAAGAGATGTCATTGAAAGAGTTGTGGGAATTGTTTCCAGTGGTTCTGACTTCGCATAATCCTATGTGGAAAGAGTGGGCTAAAGAGGAGATGGAGATGCTGTCGAATATATTGTCAGATCATCATCCGGTCATCAACCACATAGGCAGTACCGCAATTCCAGACATCATGGCAAAACCGATAGTCGACATTCTTGTCGAAACAGCCCCCGAGACAGACCCGAAGCGCATTAAAGAGACTATGGAGAGTTACGGTTACATCTGCATGCAATCGTCTGCCTCAAGAATGAGTTTCAACAAAGGATATACTCCTGACGGATTTGCAGAAAAGGTATTCCACATCCATTTTCACGCCATCGGCGACAATGACGAGATCTATTTTCGCGATTATCTGACCGACAATCCCCAAACAGCGCGTGAATACGAATCGCTAAAAAGAGACCTCGCCCCCAAATACAGAAACGACAGAGACGGATATACCGAAGCCAAATCGGAGTTTGTCAAAAGGGTGACGGATATTGCCAAGGCGCATACAGCCCAAAGACATAATTATCGGTAAGACATACGCACACCCCGGCCGTGTGCAATATTGCCATCGCACCTGTTTTTTTGCTCACCAACCACATTGCAATACTGCATGACGTATCATAAATAAAAACACCGGGCTGAGATTATTTCACTTATCAGGCCTCTAAACTGATTTACAGACATCATTGCAGAATTCCATATCCAAATTCACTCATGCCTCATCGGCCAAAGCCATCTATCCATATCCGATATATTTACGTTATATTTGCACTTGTGTACACATGCATTAAAGCAACGACCACAGAATTAAAAAAAGCCGAGGCGACGTAACGAAACGATAACGACATGATAAAAACCGAACGACTGACACTGCGTCCATGGCACGACAATGACGCCGATGCCTTGTTCAAATATGCACAAGACCCCGATATAGGCACCCCTGCGGGTTGGCCGGCACATGAGTCGCCAAAGGAGAGTCTCGATGTCATCAGAAGTGTGTTTTCAGCTCCCGAGACCTATGCCGTCGTGCCCGACGAAGCAGGCGAGGCCGTCGGATGCGTCGGGGTGGTGCCGCCACACATAAGACATATCCAAGAACCACAGACACATGATACGGCGCACGAGACAGAGATAGGATACTGGATAGGAAAGCCATATTGGGGCAGAGGTTTCATCCCCGAGGCCGTCGATGCGCTCATAGCACACCTGCACAACAACCTGCACATCAACACATTTTGGATAGCCCTGTTCGACGGCAATGACAAATCACGCCGCGTGGCCGAGAAGTGCGGCTTTGTCTATCACCACACAGAGACCGACGTGGCCGGCACAGAACACTTTTACATCAAAATAATCCCACACTAAAACACAGTGCACAAAATACTTTTACACCAAAATACCCCCCCCGCTAAAACATGACCCCACGCTATTTACATAAAAATCGCGCGCGCTTTGCAGTGTGCCATAGCGCGAGAGCCAGAAACAGAAGCCCTATCTTGCCATGCAACCCTCCCGCGGGCGAATGGGTGTAAGCGCCAAGCCAGTGAACCGACGCCACTATGGCGCCCAATAAGGTAAGCGCACCCAATACGGACATCCAGCGTGTGACGGCCGATTTCTGACCACGCAATCTATTCACCCACGACCTCCACCCGAAGTGAAGATAGATGTGCCAAACGACAACGGCCGTAAAAGCCATGCCAAGTATTATATGCGTCCACACACGGCAGAAGCCGCGACCATGAAACACCTCCAGCAAAACACTCGATACCAACACCGCAACGGTCAACGCCAGAAGCGCCCAATCGCATATCTTAAGTTTTGTTATCTTCTTCATTTTCGTCATTTTCACAACCGCCTTACTTTCCCCGACCTATCTATCTCTATTGCCCCGTCAAGGCACAAAAGCCCTCTTTGTTGAATTGATAATATGCCTCTATGTTTTGCGGAGTGTCGTTTTCAAGCAACAACAGCATCTCCTTGGCAAATTCGAGCGCAGCCGAGCCGTTCGCTGTCACTATGCGCCTGTCTGAAACCGCCTGCCGGTGGGTATAACCTCGTGAATCGTACCCTGCCCCACCCCACAACTTGAGCTGTTCAATGCCGTTGCCGGTGTGCTTTATGTCGTTGAGCAGTCCGCATCGGGCCATGAAAGAGGCTCCGTTGCATATCGCCCCCACTATCTTGCCCTGCCCGACGGCACGTTTCACTATAGGCTCCACTCCTGCGGCAACAGGCGTAAGCCATCCGAAACCGCCTATGAGCACAAGGGCGGCATAATCGTCCGGCATGGTATCGAACGAGTAATCGGGCAACAAATCAAAACCGCCTATGGCCTTTACCGGATCCATCGTGGGGGCCACTATCTTGTTTACATACTTGGGATTATCGTTGAGCGACATACCGTCACTGTTCACGCTGACCGCCTGCATCAGATAAACCATCTCGTGCGAGGCGAAATCGGGCAACAAAAGGTAAATAACAGACCTTGACATATCTTTTTCCAATGGAGTCCGCGGTTCGGAGACTTTTTCAACAAACAGCAGAAGCGTGAACCGACAACACCATATCGTTCAACACCTTACATACAAACGACACAGGTATTACACCTCTCACCGAACCGACGGATGACACCACCGGTCCGACATGGCAAAGATAGGGATAAGCGAGGGTAAAAGCAAGTGGGCTTGCATTTTGCCGAGCGGGAGCATCTAAGACCGTCAGGTCAAATATACGAACAAGCCGAAAGGCAAGCAAATACAATTTGGTTGACCGAGGCGGAATATCTGAGGCGACAGCAAAAGATAACAATCAATTTCGGTTTCCTCCCCTGCCATACATGCAACCTATCCTTGAAACCCATAAAAAGGACACTGCAACTTCACAATAATTTCACTATCTTTGCACCCCCTCTGCTCCAACGGCGAGGCACACACGACATGAAAGAGGTAAATCCCGAAGAAACGACCCGTGCATACGCATTCGATATGTGGATGAAGGCTCCCATGCCCATGGTGACACTGTTCAAAAGAGTCGACGTGTCGCCCCTTGTAAGACTGAAACGCCGAAAAGGGCTCAAATTCAACATGCTGATGTGTTGGTGCATAGGGCTGGCAGCCTGCCGGGTGCAGGAATTTTACATGCTCCCCGTTTCCGACAAGCTGATGGAGTATGACACTCTCGCCGTCAGCACCATCATTGCCAACAAAGCAGGAGGGATAAACTCGTGCGACATACCCTTATCGGAAGATTTGTCCGTTTTCAACTCCGACTATCTGAGGCTCACCCGCCATGTTGCAGAAAATTGCGAAAACCACGACCTTGCCGACAGCATGACAATAGGCACCTCGGCGCTTGCCGAATGTGAAATAGAGGGCGCTGTTGGCATCTATTCCGGCATATTCAACAACCCGTTTCTGATATGGGGACGATATCGCCGCCATCTGTTCAAAACCACTCTCACCCTGTCGTTTCAGTTCCACCACACGCAGATGGACGGAGCACACGCCGCCCGCTTCTTAGAGCTGCTGCAAAAAGAGATATACGCCCTGAGATGAACGGACGCGCCATACAACGCAAAATAGTTGGCACAGACGGTGGGGCGAACCGAAAATTTTGCTAACTTTGTCAAAGGTGCCTATATATTTACGGCGCCTCTGATGCAAACCCATCTAACAGCGTCGTTATGTTATTACAAGACCGGCTTAAAGCATACAACCTCATATTGGCCTCAGGATCTCCGCGCCGCCATCAGCTGCTCAAAGACGCAGGGCTGACATTCTGCCCCGCACCGCGTTACAGTGTCGACGAGAGCTTCCCCGACGACATGCCCGCCGAAGAGGTGGCCGCCTATCTGAGCGCCATAAAGGCAGAGTGTTATCCGTTCAAGAAAGGCGATAAAGAGATAATAATCACAGCCGACACCACCGTCGTGGCCGACGGCAATGTCTTGGGCAAGCCCATAAACAAAGAGCACGCCACCGACATGTTACGCCTGCTGAGCGACAAGTGGCACACCGTCATAACAGGCGTAACGTTCATCATATCAGGCCGCACACACACCTTTTCCTCATCCACTCGCGTGAAGTTCAAGGCGCTGACCGACGAAGAGATAGACCATTACGTCAACACCTTCTCGCCCCTCGACAAGGCCGGCTCATACGGAATTCAGGAGTGGATCGGATATATCGGCATAGAGGCCATAGAGGGGTCTTACTATAATGTCATGGGGCTTCCCGTGCAGAGGGTGTGCACCGAGCTGGAGCGGCTGTTGAGCCTGTCGGAAAAGGAGCAAGCCGAGTGACTTAAAGCATCCCGGAGAAATCATCGCATGACGTTTTCGGCAAAAGCATTCGGCAAACGTCACCCCTTCCGATGCCCTCGGGTTTTATTTATCGCATAATTATCGTACCTTTGTTCCGGTCAGGGCCGCCGCTTTCGGCACAGGGCGCCCGCAACACGTTTTGACAAACACAATAAAAAAATACAGACATGATAAAGAGGACACTGACAACGCTTTTATTCTCCATGGCGGCCATAGTCGCCTTTGCAGAGGAGGGTATGTGGCTTCCGAGCGTCATAGGCTCGGCACGTCTGGCCGACATGCAGTCTAAAGGGCTGAAACTTACGGCACAAGACCTTTACGACATCAACCGGGCATCGCTCAAAGACGCCATCGTACATTTGGGCGGATGCACCGGCGAGGTCATATCAGACCGGGGTCTCATGCTCACCAACCACCACTGCGGCTATGGTAACATACAGAAGCACAGCACTGTCGAGCACGACTATCTGACCAACGGTTTCTGGGCCATGAACCATGCCGAAGAGCTGCCCAACCCCGGTTACACCGCATCGTTCCTCAAATATATGGAAGATGTCACAGCGCAAGTCAACAAGGGGGTAAAGAGCAACATGAGCCCCGAGCAGGCCTCTAAAAAGCGCGCAGCCAACATAAAAAAGATACTCGCAGCCGCAACCAAAGGCAACGGATATCGCGCTTCCATAGAGTCGCTCTATTATGGCAACCAATATTTCATGTTCGTCTATGAGACCTATCGCGACGTTCGTCTGGTGGGGTGTCCTCCCTCGGCCATAGGCAAGTTCGGAGGCGACACCGACAACTGGATGTGGCCGCGTCACACCGGCGACTTCTGCCTCTTCCGCATATATGCCGACAAAGACAACAAGCCTGCCGATTACAGCGCCGACAACGTGCCTTACAAGCCCAAGCGCTCTTTCGCAATATCGACCAAGGGTGTCAAAGAGGGCGACTTCACATTCATTTACGGTTATCCCGGACGCACTTACGAGTATATCACCTCTGACGCCGTGCGTTACATCGCCCTGAAAAGCAACCCCGCCAAGATAGCTCTCCGCACCGCACGTCTGGAGGTGATGAACAAGTATCAGGCAGGCGATGCGGCCGTGCGCATCAAGTATGCGGCCAAGAACGCGAGCGTGTCAAACGCCTGGAAAAAGTGGCAGGGCGAGACCAAAGGCGTGGTAAGACTCGGTGTGGTGGCGCAGAAAGAGGCGCTCGAAGAGGCTTTCGCCGAGTGGGCGGCCGACAAACCGCAATATGCAGGTCTGACCGACCGATTCCGCGATCTTTACGGCAGGCTTGAGCCTTACGCCTTTGCACGCGACTATTACACCGAGTCGGTGCGCACCATAGAGCTGCTCCGTTTCGGCTCTATGATGTCGGCAGCACCCGCATCGCGCATGATGTCTGCCGCCAAGGCATTCTATAAAGACTATCACCGCCCCATAGACGAGGAGATCGCCCGCCACGTGGTGCGCTCGTTAGTCGACAATGTGGACAGCTGCTTCTGGACATCCGACATGAAAGAGGCGGCTGCAGATGTTGACGCATGGGTCGACAACATATTCTCAAACTCTATATTGACCGACTCGACAGCCGTATATCAGCTCATAGAAAAAGATCCCGAGGCTGCCCACAAAGCCTTTGCTGACGATGTGGCCACTCGTGCGTACGACAACACCTCCAACCTAATAAGAGAGAAGATACAACCCGAATATACGCGTCTTAACAACGAGATAACAGCCCTTTACGGCAGTTACATGCGCGGACTCATGGAGTTTCAGCCCGAGCGCCCGTTCTATCCCGACGCCAACTCGACGTTACGCATAGCCTATGGCAAGGTAGGCGGATTCTCTCCCCGTGACGGCGTCGTTTACGACTGTGTGTCGACCATAGAGGGCATAATGGAGAAAGACAACCCCGAGATATATGACTATAACGTGCCGCAACGACTCCGCGACCTGCACAAAAACAAAGATTACGGCCGATGGAATGTCAACGGCACCGTGCCCGTCGCTTTCATTGCCAGCAACCACACAACGGGCGGCAACTCGGGAAGCCCCGTGATAAACGGAGATGGCGAGCTGATAGGTCTCAACTTCGACCGCTGCTGGGAGTCGACAATGAGCGACATAGTGTTCGACGAGGAGTATTGCCGCAACATCGCCGTCGACATAAGATATGTGCTCTTCCTGATAGACAAATTTGCCGGTGCATCATACCTGCTCGACGAAATGAACCTCAAATAGGCGGAAACTGCCGTTTATTTTGCGGGAACTGCCTCCGGCGACCCTTCCGGGGGAGGGGTCACGGACCCCGTTTTGAGATATATTGAGGACAAACTAAGGAATAAGTACGGAAATCAGTTGTAAATGTGTTTCGACATTCGTCTTACACATTTACAACTGATTTCCGTTTTTGGCCTTGGTGTGTTATGCCAAAATGATATTCAAACATTGGCCATGACCGCTTCGCAAAAAGGACGCGGAAGCAATGCGGCAAACAAAAGTGGGCTGTGTGGCAAAGCATAACAGGCACTCATGCCAACAATCGCCCATTTAGTTCCGACACAGCGATCTGAGAAACGAAAACCGCACATTTCCTTATTCCCGGCATTACGAAGTATGCCGTAACAGGCTGAAGGACAAAAGCCCGAGCGGCCCGGAGCCTCAGTCCAACGGAGGGCCGCAACCCGCAGAGCAATATATATCGCAGTGAATTAGGCGGTGGAAGTGAAACGCCTGACTTTCCCGCCTCTGCCCTCCGCAGGCCCCGCGCCGCTCTCCCTCACGCCAAAAGCACGTCACTTCACGAATCCGCCCCGGCAGGCTATCAGAAAGGTGTCCGGGACCTCCAAAGAAATCAAAGAACCAAAGTATTAATATTTAGCGGACACAACGCACGCTCCGACCGTACTGCTTATAGCCGCTGAGTCCGGCACCCAAATCGCTGTTATTGAAGTTTAGTCTGTATGCCTCAGAAGAGCCTCTCGCAACTGATGACCAATAGAGGCCGCTCTCACCCGCGGCATACAACGTCCCGGACGAGACGTAACGCTCACCGACAGCGGGAAACTCAACTGAATGAGGCTATCTATTTTGTTTGCAGACGCATGTTTCCGCGGCGACATATTTTTTGCCTCGTATGGCTATTTTGCCAGTTGTTTTTGTTTGCGTTTTTTTGTACCAACAGTTTTTATTCACAGTTTTTGAGGCTCGACGTTTTTTGTTCCGACAGTTTTTTTACCCCGCACGGCTTCCCCGCCGACAGGGCGACCGAAGAATGAGGCCTGGGCGGGCCGACCATCCCCAAGGAGGCCCGTACCCCCGCCAAGCAATTATAAGCAGTGACTAAAGCACCCCTCCACAGCCCGTCACCTCCCCGCTTTGCCTCCCAGGCTCGGCCCGAAGCTCCTCCACGCCAAAGGCACAGCACCCCAACCAATCCAAGGTGTCGCCCGTCTTTGTCACCCACCACGCGCAACCCTCACCATGCCATCGACCTCCACGCCGTTGCGGCCCTCGTTCCTCGGGCCCGTCCACGCTCTCCCACTTCATGCCAGAGTCACATTCCTCACTCTCCCGAACTCGAATCCGCACCCCATGAGGCCGACCTGCGGTCGGCCCACAGCGGTCTGAGGGAACCGAAACCGCACACATTTCCTTGTTCCCGGCAAAACGAAGTGTGACGTAAACAAAAATTCCTTGTGGAACGGGACGACCTAAGGAGTCCCGAGCGGCCCGGAGCCTCCGCCCCAACGGAGGGCCGCACACCGCAGAGCAATATATAATGCAGTGACGAAGGCACACCCAGCCGCACATGATTCTCACGCTCA
>CAMRVW010000065.1 GCA_947054185.1 uncultured Rikenellaceae bacterium
TTTTGCCGCACTGCCCCTCTTTTGTTTCCTGCTCTTCTTTCCGCACCCTTTCCGCGAAGCGGTCATGCCCATGTTTTGACATACTTCAGGCATTCAGCCCAAGGGCCGAAAAACGACTATCTGATAAAGATTCGCACGTCCTAAGACTGCGTAATCTTTATCAGATAGTCGTACTTCCTCCTTAGTTGTTCCTCAAAAATATCAAAACGGGGTCCGTGACCCCTCCCCCGGAAGGGCCGCCGGAGGCAGTTCTGTCAAACCAAAATGGCAGTTCCGATAAAATAAACATCAGTGGCGGTAACAAAAAGAGCATCCGAGATGTCGGATGCTCTGAAGACTGTTTATTGGTCGCCGGTTATTTTACCAGGTCGACAATTTTTACAAAAGCCTGCGGATGATTCATCGCGAGGTCGGCAAGGACTTTGCGGTTAAGTTCGATACCTTTTTTGTTTACCTTGCCTATAAACTCAGAGTAAGTCATGCCGTGCATTCTGGCAGCGGCGTTTATACGTTGAATCCAAAGTGCGCGGAACTCGCGTTTTTTGTTTTTACGGTCGCGGTAAGCATAAGTCAAACCTTTTTCAACCGTGTTTTTGGCAACGGTCCAGACGTTTCTTCTGGCAAGGAAGTTACCTTTGGCCAGTTTCAAAACTCTTTTTCTTCTGGCTCTTGAGGCAACGGCGTTTACTGATCTTGGCATAGTGTTACTTTTTTGAACGGTTAGCGGCCTTGAGGCTCTTTGGGGCTAAGTCGATCTTAATTAAACAAATAAAAAATCACGCTTGTGCTTATTTTACGAGCATCGAGCGAATGGTTATCGCGTCCGAAGAGGTTGCGATACCTGTGTGCGTCAAGTTACGCTTTTGTTTGGTGGTCTTTTTCGTCAGGATATGTCTTTTGAAGGCATGCTTTCTTTTGACTTTTCCCGAGCCGGTGAGCGTAAAGCGTTTTTTAGCTCCCGAGATAGTCTTCATTTTAGGCATAATTGTAAAAATTTTATTAAACAGCGCTGCAAAGATAATTCTTTTTTGCCAAACAACAAATAAATGTGCGAGGCAAAATTTGTTCGACGCCGTGATGCGGGCATCATACGCACACTCTAATGATACAACGCGTAACGTCCCCTTACAAGATGTCGCACGGACTAATCCTGTGAAACAGCAATGCCGGGTACCAACGGCGCAATACAGATGGCTATCGTCCGATAAGAAATATGGTCGGAACCTTGCCTATGAGAGGTGCGCTCTTTTTTCTCCAGCCGGCAACGGTGTCGGTTTTGATGTACTCCTCGGGCGATGTTATGTTTCGCGCGACGGTAAGTCTGGTTGTGGGGGCGAGTGTCTTGAGCAGAACGGCCAGCAACTTGTCGTTGCGGTATGGCGCCTCTATGAATATCTGGGTGTACCCTTCGGTGACGGCCATACGCTCCATCTTCACTATCGCAGAGCGGCGGGCGTCGTCTTTTACCGGCAGATAACCGTTGAATGTAAACGTCTGTCCCGTAAGCCCCGATGCCATGAGCGACATTATTATGGACGATGCCCCCACCAACGGCACCACCTCTATGCCTCGTCTGTGGGCGACGGACACAAGCTCGGCACCCGGGTCGGCCACGCCAGGCACACCTGCCTCCGACATGAGGCCGAGGTCGAAGCCCGCGTCCACAGGGGCGAGCATCGACTCTATCTCTTCATGCCGTGTGTGTTCGTTGAGCACCGAGAATGAAAGTTCGTCTATGACAACTCCGCGATGGCAGCTGCTGATAAAGCGACGTGCCGACCTCAGCTCTTCGACGACATAGTGGCGAAGACGCGCTATGATGCGTCCCACCTCCTCGGGTTGGCTGTAATCGAGGGGGCGAGAGGTGTCTAAAGGTGTCGGTATCAGATAAAGTTTTCCCGGCATCGGCATTATTCTTTCTCTATCTCTATGTCGAATACCAGAGAGTCGAAGGGCCTGATATATACGCCGTTGGAGTTGCTGCCCGAGACGCCGTAACCCCAGTTGTAAGTGAATACCACCGTGGCTTTCTCGCCTCGTTTCATGTTGAGTATGGCCTGCTTGAACCCCTCGACGAAAGAGCTGCCGTTGAAGTTGAGGGGCGAGTATGACTTGGAGCTTTGATATATGCCGCTCTCTTGGGCAACGCTCTTTATGTTGGTGTCGAACACCTTGCCGTCTATGTAACGGCCGGCATAATATATGTCGACATCATCGTCCTCTTTCACGTTCTCGCCGCTCGACACCGGCTGCGTTATCTTGAGGTATATGCCCTCTTTGAGCGAGTCGGTGGCCAGTTTGCCCAGCTTTTGTGTGGCATACTCGATCACCTCGCGGCTGCTTATCTTGGCCGGGTCGTCAGATATGTTGTCAAGACGGAGGGCGCGATAGACGGGGGTGGAGGCCGGTATGGTGGTGTTGCCGGCAAAACCTTCGACCGCCGGTGTCGACGAGCCGTTGGTGCCGAATGCGTAACGCGAGCTGCAATACAGCTCTAACGAGTCGCCTATATTCATCTGCGCCAGTGCCTTATATACACCTTCTGTAAGGTCGGTGTTGCCGTTGTAATAGCGTGTTATCTCAGGCACGAAATGGGTGATGGCCTTGTATGTGCCGAGACGACGCGCAATTGCCGGATACATGTTGAAAAAGTAATCGCCCTCGAGGTTCTTGCCCAGGCCGGTGGTGTAAACCCAGCTCTTGCTTTCTTGCAGCTCCACCTTCTCTGCGGGTGTCTCGGCGGGATATATCTTGTAATACAAGCCGTCGTCCACCTTGGGAATGTCGGGACGGTTGGCCTGCATCCAACGAGCCAACACCGCCTCTTCCATGTCGTTGCCGCTGTTGTCTTTCGTGTCGGCGCACGATACGAGGGCTGCAAAGGCCACCGCAACGAGCGATATCTTGGTGAGAATGTCAGTCATTTTTCAATATTCTTTTTATTTCGGCAAAGATAGCAATTGTTGTAAATTTTTCAACGACACCGGCACTTTTATTGCCGTATGCCAGCTTCGAGGGCACGAACATCATGAGCGAATCGCCATCCTGGCCATCTTCGAGCCCCAGCTCAAATCCCTTTATAAGGTCGGTGTGGCCGTATCTTATGCCGAGCGGGCCCTCCTCGACATATTTGAGGTCGAAGCCGTTTTCTTCTGCCACCGAGGGTATGTTGGTTACGAACAGCGAGTCGGGACGGCTCTGAAAGGTGTACATGGCGTAAAAGACCCACAGCGAATCGCCGTTGGTGACACGCAATCGGCCGGGGTCGGCCTCCGTCTTGTTGAGACGCGTTATGAACATGCCGTCATTCTCTCTTACGGGAGTGGTAAGCTCGCTCGTGTATGATATGATGCGCTCGCGTTGTGCCGAGTCGCTGTTTTGGTCGGTGCCCTTGTTGCATCCGCAAACAAGCAGTAAAAGGGCCGCCATTATGGTGTTGCGCATGGTTCGTTGTGTTTGGTCTTTAATCATTTACGCAAAAGATCAAGACAGGTTGCTTATTTTATTGTTGCATTTGTGTCACCCCCGGGTCGCAGTGATACAGGTGATTGCCAGCTATCAATCCAGGCCTGTTACTTGCCGTTAAGGCCGAGCTTGTCTGATAACGCCTGTGTCTGCGGTTTGTGGCCGCGGAACTCGACGAAAAGATCCATTGCGTCACGTGCGCCTCCCGCCTCGAGCAGTCTGCGGAAAGCCTCGGCCGTCGATGTGTCGTATATGCCCCTCTCTTTGAAGAGCGAGAAGGCGTCGGCCTCGAGCACCTCGGCCCACTTATAGCTGTAATATCCTGCCGCATATCCGCCTGCGAAGATGTGTGAGAACGACGGTGTGAAATAACATCCCTCCACCGCCAGCATTACCGAGCACCGTTCCACGGCCTTGCGTTCAAAGGTCTCGACATCGTCATCGACGGCGGTGGCGGTGTGCCATGCCATGTCGTTGATGCCGAAGCCGAGCTGGCGCACACATGCGTAACCGCTCAGATAATTGCGTCCGGCTATTATCTTGTCTGTCAGCGACTCGGGGATGGTCTCTCCGGTGCGGTAATCTTTGGCCCACAGGACGAGGAAATCGCGCTCTGTGGCCCAGTTCTCCATTATCTGCGACGGCAGCTCCACGAAGTCCCATGCCACATTGGTGCCAGAGAGCGATGTGTACCTGCCTTTGGCAAATATGCCGTGCAGGGCGTGGCCGAACTCATGCAGCAGGGTGGTGACCTCGTCGAAAGTCAGCAGCGAGGGCGTATCTGCGGTGGGCTTGGTGACGTTGGTCACTATGGTGATGTGGGGACGCGGATCTATGCCGTCGATGAAGGTCAGCTCTTTCATGGGGTTCATCCATGCGCCTCCGTTTTTGCCGGTGCGGGGGAAGAAGTCCATGTACAACACGGCCAGATAGTCGCCGTCTTTGTCGAACACCTCGTAAGCCTTGACGTCGGGATGCCACACCTCTATCTCTCGGTTGTGTGTGAATGTAAGCCCATAGAGCCTGCCTGCGAGCATAAAGAGGGCCTCTTGCACGTTGTCGAGCTTGAAGTATGGTTTTAACATGCTGTCGCTAAGGGAGTAACGTTTGTTCCTCAGCTTCTCTGACCAGTAACTGAAATCCCACGGCATAAACTCACCTTCATGGCCGTTCTCTTTGGCGTATGCAGCCACCGCGTCGACGTCGGCACGGGCGTAAGGCATCGATTTGAGCAAAAGCTCGTCGAGGAACTCTTCGACGGTCGATGTGCTGCCGGCCATGCGCTCTTTCAGCACATAATCGGCAAAGGTGTCATAGCCGAGCAGACGCGCTTTCTGCTGCCTTAGCGCGACTATGCGTTTGACTGTCTGCGTATTGTCGAAGCGGCTGCCAGCCACGCAACGGCCGTTGTATGCCTTGTGAAGCCTCTCTCTGAGCTCGCGCCGCGACGAATATTTCATAAACGGACCATAGCTCGGAGCATCTAGCGTCACCGCCCACCCATCAAGCCCTCTTGCCGCCGCCTCCTCGCCCGCCGCCGCCTTGACATAGTCGGGCAGTCCCTCAAGGTCGCCCTCGTCGGTAAGGTGCAATACATAGTCGTTGGTGGCATCCAAGAGGTTCTTCTCAAAGTCGAGGCTCAGGCGGCTCAACTCCTTGTTGATGTGGGCCAGACGCTCTTTATCTTCGTGAGAAAGAAGCGCTCCGCCGCGGGTGAACTCCTTAAAGGTGTTGTCTAGGAGCATAGATTGCTCGGCGGTGAGAGATAGTGAGTCGCGCTTGTCATATACCGCCTTTATGCGCCCGAACAGTTTGTCGTTGTGGTGCACGCCGTCGGAAAATGCCGTGACCTTTTCTGAGGCCTCCATGGCTATGAGCTGCAAGGGCTCTGAGGTGTTTGACGAGTTGAGGTTGAAGAGAACGCCGCACACCAGCCCCAAACGGTCTGACGAACGCTCGTATGCCTCTATGGTATTTTCAAATGTGGGAGCCTCGCAGTTGCCGGCAATGGCCTCTATGCGGTTCTGAGCCTCTGTTATCAGCGTCTCTATGGCGGGGGCGTAATGTTCTAACTCTATCTTGCTGAAAGGCACTGTGTTGTGAACGGTGTGCCAATGTGTCAAAAGCGGATTTTCGTTGTTCATCTGCGTATATCCTATTGTGAGGGCGGCCGGTGCGGCAACCGCGGTTACTTCTGTTTTTATTATGAAAACATTGAGAATGTCGTGCAAATTATCGGACAAAAAAGATGTGCGACCCCATGCTCCCTTTTTTCCCGTGATCCCTGTCTAAAGCCCGCTCTGTTTTCTCCGTGGCCCCTTGTCTTTGGCCACCTCACTCCTTTTGTCTCCCTTTGTCCCCTTCGCTCCCTTTGTCCCCTTCGCTCCCTTTGTCCCCTTCGCTCCCTTTGTTTCCTTCGCTCCCTTTGTCCCCTTCACTCCCTTTGTTTCCTTCGCTCCCGGCCCACTGTCTCCGGCCCCTCGGGATTTTTTAATAGTAACTGTCGTAAAGGTTGTCGAGATAGCCGCTGCTCTTCTTCATCTTGAGGTCTGAGAGCATGCCCGACTTGACTCTTATGTTGAAGCTCCAGCTCTTTCTAAAGCCCACGGGTATCCATGTGAAGCTCATCTGCCAGCAGTGGAGGTCGCGTGTGAGTGTTATGGAGCCGGGTGTCAGCTTCATGGTCTCGAAGTCGAAGCCTCCGTTGAAGTCGAGACCGAACTTGGACGTCAGGTTTACAGAGCCGTTGAAGCTGAGCGTCTGCGTTATCGACGATTCAAGCCCCGGCTTGGAGTAACTGAAGTTGTAATTGAAGGTTAGGTTCCACGGCACCGAGAAGTCGTAATACTTGGTCGACAGCAGCCTCTGTTGCTCGGCATAGTCAATGCCGTTGCGCGAGAAGAAGTCTTGCTGTGTTGCCGTTGGAGCTGCCGGCAACGCGTTGGAGCCGGTGCCGCCATCTAACCCGAAGACGCTGCGGAAAGAGTAACCGAACGACACGCCCAGGCTTGTGAGCCTTACCAGTTTGTGGTTGTGCGACATGGCGAAATGTCGCGTCTTGCGTCCCTCGGCATCTATGGCGTAAGGGTCGAGTGTGGCGCTGAAGTTGATGCCGAGCGAGTTGAAAAGGGTCGTTCTGGCCGATATGGCAAAGGGCGCCAACTTAAGGGAGTCGGCCAGGAAGTTGTACGAAGAGCTTATGTTGAAGCTCTCCAGCAGGCTCACCTTGCGGTACCCGGTGGTGTCTTTGTCCGACCGCACCTTCATCTCTAACGTGTTGCCCAGCGAGAAGCTCAAAGAGGCGCTCTTGCCGCGCGACGGTACACCGTAAATGTTGTCCTGATAGGGGCTGTAATAGCCTATGTTGCCGAGGGTGTCGGTCTGTATGGGTCGCCAGAAGCCGTGCTTGCCCTCGCCGAAGTCGGGCACGAAAGAGCCGCTTATCGAGGGTGTCATCACATGGCGTATGGCCTTTACCGCCTTGCCGCCCTTGAACTCGAACATGCCGTAAAGACGCGTCGACAGGCTGGCCGAGACACGATAGTCATAGACGCGATAGAAGCCGTATGTGGTGTCGGCGACAACTTCACGGGCCTGCCCGGGGTCCCACCGTCGGTTGACGCGCGAGAAGTACCAACGCTCGGTGTAATTGGCCGACGGGCTGACTGTCAGGTATTTGAGTATGTTGAAAGAGGTTGATACGGGTATCTCGTGCTTCATGCCATACTTCATGTCTTTTTTGAACATCTCGGGCGTGAAGAGCCTGTTCTGCTTGGTCGATATGGTGTTGTTGAAGGTGGCGGTGTAACTGAAGCCTATCTTCTCATACCACCGTTGCTTGCCCACGGCGTTCTTACGCTGGAACGGAAACACCCTCGATACGTTGAACACGAAGTTTGGCAACGAGAGCATCACCGTCGAGTCACGGTTGTTTTGCGAGTGCTGTATGTTGGTGCTCAGCGAGAAAGGGGTGCCCGCCCATGTCCTGGAGTATGATATCGACGAGTTGGTCTGCGAGCTTACATAGTCTTCGAGGTTGGTGGCGTCATATTTGTTGTAACTGCTCGACGAGAAGTTTACGTTGGCCGAGAAGTTGGAGCCGGGACGGAATTTGGGGTCTTGCGAGTGTGTCCACAAGACGCGATAGTTGTTCATCTTGGAATAGTCGGTCGAGCCCTTTTCGCCTATTATGTCCTTGGAGTAACTGAGGTTGAAGTTACCGTTATACTTATACCTCTTGCGATATGTCGATGCCGCCGACACCTCCCACGAGCCGAGCGTGTATATGCCTCCGCGCAGGGTTAGGTCCATATAGTCGTTGAACACGAAATAGTAACCGCCGTCGCGAAGATAGAAGCCCTTGACGTTCTCTTCGCCCACAGTGGGTATTATCACGCCCGAGTTGCGTGTGCTCATCATGGGGAAGAAGCCGAACGGCACACCCACCGGCAGCGGCACATCCTCGAGCACTATATACGAGGGGCCTATGATCATCTTTTTGGTGTTCTTGCCGTTGACATACTGAGCCTTGGTCATGGCCAGATAGAAGTGCGGATGTGGATTGTCGCACGTGGTGAAGGTGCCTTTGGCGATGTTGTAAATCTCGTCGTCCACCTTCTTTATTTTGTAACCTCGCAGGGTGCCCTCGCCCTCTTGCACCATGATGCCGTATATGGTCGATTTCTCGGTCTTGGTGTTATAGACTATGGAGTCCATGTTATAGTCGGTGCGGTCTTCGCGAAACACCGGCTTCACATATTGGTTGGTGGCGGTGTCGGTCTTGCCGTAAGCGGCTATAAGGTCGCGGTTGACATCCATGAATATGTAATCGGCAGTCAGCGACTTGTCTTGAAAGTTGAGCTCGCCCTGGTTGTATATGAATATGAGGTTGTTCTTGAGGTCGTAAACGATGGAGTCTTTGCTGCTGCCCGTTATCACGTCGGGCAGGAACGACCGGCGCGGCCTTTCCACTGCCGGTGTGGTGTCTGTTGCCGAAAGGGTGTCGTCCGATATGGCTTCGGCAAAGATGTCGAGACCGCCGAAAGGCTCGGCCTCCGATGCCACCGTGTCGGCCGTAAGCCCGTCTATGAAATCACGGGCCTCATGCCGCAACTGCCGCCTTATGCTCCGTCTGGTCACTGTCGTGTCGCTTGCCGTGGTGTCTCTCCTTGTCATAGGAGCCATAGGGCCGGTCGTCTCTGCGTATGCGGGAGAGAGAGCCTCGCAGCCACCCTCTGCCAACGTCATTACAGGCAGAAACAGAAGCGCGACAACCGACGACAGTATGTATTTTAACCTATTTTGATGCAAAATAGCGGCATTTATTTAACTTTGCGGAGAGACAATGCACCGGGGCGAAAGCCGATGGGGCTGCAAATGGCAGTCTGTCAGCGGCTTGGCGCTCTTGAAGGTGCTGCTCCGACTTACAAAATTAATAATTTATCATAATCAACCCGCATTTACGGCGTAAATTTTATCAACATCGGGGCCGTGGCAGGGGAGTGGGCCGGGGCAGACGTTTCGCACGAGGCGGTTGTCTGCTGTTTTGTCGTTTGAGGCATGAAATAAAAATTGCTGGTTATGAGGTTCGTATCGGTTGTAATAATGTTATCGTTTCTTTTGGCCGCTCCTGTCGGGCTTTGGGGGCAGGCGGTGCGCAAGGTGGCGATAGACGCGGGTCACGGAGGCTCCGACCCGGGGGCCAACCACTCGGGCTGCCTCGAAAAGGACATAACGCTGAAAGTGGCGCTCAAGGTGGGCGAGATGATACGCAAGCGGTTCCCCGATGTGGGGGTGGTCTATACACGCAAGAGCGACACGGCCGTGCCTCTGGTCGACAGAAGCCGCCGTTCCAACGACGCGGGCGCCGACCTCTTCATATCCATACATGTCAACTCGTCGGTGTCGAGTTCGCCGTGCGGTTACGAGACCTTTGTGATGGGTCCCAGCAAGTCGAAGCAAAACCTCGATGTGGCCATGCGCGAGAACAACGTTATCACATACGAGAACGACTATATGAAGGTTTACGACGGCTTCGACCCCAAGTCGGCGGAGTCGTATATCCTCTTCTCGCTCATGCAGGACGCCTATTTCGACCGCAGCCTGCGCTTCTCGCAGCTTTTGCAGGCGCAATATGCCAGGCGCATGCCCTCGTCGTCGGTCAATCGCGGCGTCAAGCAGGCCGGCTTCCTGGTGTTGTGGCGCACCGCCTCGCCGAGTGTGCTCACCGAGATAGGATTCATAAGCAACGAGGCCGAACGCCGTTACATGTCGTCAGAGGCCGGCTGTAACGCCATAGCCCTCTCCATTGCCGAGGCCTTCGCCGCATACAAAAAAGAGATGGATGCCCTGTGTGCCATACCGCAGTCTGCCGTGGCGCCCGCTGTCAAGCCCGCAGCTCCCGATAAAAAAGAGCCTGCCGCCAAGCCTGCGGAAAACAAACCCTCGGCAAGCAAGCCTGCGGAAAGCAAGCCCAAGCCCGCATCCTCTTCGGGTGACAACAAGCCTGCCCGCACCGATTCCAAGGCGGTAAGTCCGTCGCCCGAGGTGTCGCAGCGTTACAACCCGGCCACCGTAAGGTACAAGATACAGATAAAAAGCGCCGCCTCTCCCATAAAGCGTAACTCCTCAGAATTAAAATGTTACGCCGTTTCGGCAGAAGAGCGTCTGATAGACGGGCGATACAAATATTTCGTCGGAAATGTGAAATCTTACAAAGAAGCCTTATCTTTGCAGTCGGAAGTGCGCTCGAAAGGCTTTGCAGATGCTTTCGTGGTTGCGTTCGCCTCGGGAAATGTCGTCTCCCTGGTCGATGCGCGCGCCGTGGCGCCTTAATATAAAACACAAGGACATGAAGATTAGAAGAGAGGTCAAAATGGGTATCTTCGGCATTTTGATACTTGCCGCCGCCTATTGGGGAATAAGCTTCCTCAAAGGCATGGATATTCTCTCGAGAACAGACACCTTTTACGCCCGTTACGAGCAGAGCAACAACATAGAGGTGTCGTCGCCGGTGCTTTTGCGCGGCATCAAGATAGGCTCTGTAACCGCCATAGAGGTGGGCGATGTGCACGAGCCTATAACCATAACCATGAAGGTTAAGTCGAAATATCGGCTCCCCTCCAACTCCGTTGCTCAGATAGGCGACAAGTCGATGCTCGGAGGCAAGGCCATCATAATGCAGGTTGGCGATGCCTCTTCCATGCTTCAGGACGGCGACACCATAACAGGGTCGGTCGACAACAACGTGACCGAGCAGATAAACGAAGTCAAAGACAAGCTCACAGGTGCGCTCGACCGTCTGTCTGTCACCCTCGACGGTGTCAACAAGCTCCTCTCTGACGAGAACATATCATCAATATCGTCGACCATAAATCACATCAACCGCGCAGGGCGCAATGCCGACCTTGCCATATCTGATTTGCGTGTCAAGCTCGGCACCATAACCGACGACATGACAGCCCTCACAGGCGAGCTTAACCGCACGGCGCCGCAGTTAGGCCGCACCATTGACAATCTTGCCTTCGTAAGCGACACCCTCCGCACATCATTGCCGGGTCTTATGGCCTCCATAAACAAGACGGTGGACGACGTCAACCTTACCGTCGAGACCATAAGAGAGGGCGAAGGCACCATAGGCAAGCTGCTCTCTGACGGTCGCATGTACGACAACCTCAACAGATCGTCGGCGAGTCTCAATTCCCTTTTGGTCGATATCAAAGAGAATCCTAAACGATACGTTCACATATCGGTGTTCGGTCGTTCCGACAGAGAGAAAAAGAAGAAAAACAACGACACCGACAGCCTCGACGTTGCCGAGTAAAGTGCGGGAACTGCCGTTTGTTTTGCCGGAACTGCCTCCGTTTATTGGTTTGTCGACACTGCCGTTATTGGTCTGCTGGAACTGCCTCCGGCGGCCCTTCCGGGGGAGGGGTCACGGACCCCGATTTGAGATATTGAGGAACAACTAAGGAATAAGTACAGATATGTCATAAATGTGTTTCGACATGCGTCTTACAC
>CAMRVW010000066.1 GCA_947054185.1 uncultured Rikenellaceae bacterium
ACACGGTGTACGTGCTGTGCAATCTGAGCGAAATCGTCGACCTGCCGGCCAGCCCGTCCAAGGAGCAGTTGGAGTCGTTAGTCATTCCTCACAGGACTGATTATAAGCACCTTCCTTTTGCGGGCAAGACCGAGATAGATGTCGTTCCGGGCGAGAATCCGCAAATCAGGGTCAAGCTCAACCGCATCAACTCGGCCATAAGGATAGAGAACCGCACAGCCGACCGCATCGACATCGAGAAGATGACCGTAAGCGGCCTGCCCTCATTGGGATATGTGTTCAGAACTAACGAGGTTCCCGACAATGTCGTCTATAACGAGACATCGGATGCTGAGATAGACGAAGATGGTAACGCCGTGATTTACAGCTTTGTTGTTCCTCAGTCGCGTATGTCCGATGTCAAGGTGGAGGCTGTTGCGACCTTGAAAGGAGGGTCTGTTGCCGACAACACCGTTATGACGACGGCCCCCCTGACATTTCTGGAGCCGTTGGAGGCAGGTAAAAGAGCCACAGCCTTAGTCGGTTACCTGGAGAGCGGCTCTCTCAAAATAGGCAGCACTGACAACTGGGGCAATGTGGGCAAATGGAAGCTCACCGACGACGTCACCGTTCAGGTCATCGGCGGCACGTTCAACGACAAGGGCGAGCTCAGGGCTTTCAGCGGAGGCAGCGAGTTCTCGTTTGTGATAGCCTGCGACAACGGCGTTGCCACGTTAGAGCCGGTCAACACCACGTGGGTGCACGTCGACGGCAACATCATGGTTGTCGACGCCAACACCACCTCTGGCGAGCGCAAATGCCAGGTCGCCGTCAAGATAGACGGCGTGAGCGTCGGGGTGTTCACCATAGTGCAGGGCAAGCAGATAAAAATCATACCGCTTCCGGGCACGACAATCACTGATGGCGAGGTGCTTATCGTCGGCGGCATCGGTTATACCGACCCCACCCGTGCGTTTACATACGACGCCACCCCCGCCGAGATGGACGAGATAACCATCAAGTATGAGGGTGCCTCGACAAGCTCTAACGACGGCATCGTCATCAGCACCGACCGCAGCACCAAACGCGTGATCGCCACATTCATGTCCACCATCGACGCGGCCAAATTTCCCGCCGAGGGCGCCAGAGTGCCCGTCACGTTTGAAGACCCCAGTGGCAACGTGCACGCCCAAGTGACCTTCATACAGCGTCCTGCCAAGATAACCTTCTTCCCCGGCCGTCTTAACAATGTCTCTTACATGCCGTCGGAGATAGAGGCGACGGTGTCCACCGAGGGCGACGAGCCATGGCGCTTCCTCGACATCACTTACCGGGACGGCGATGACACGGGCTGGCTCACCAAGACGGCGCCCACCTCTGTTGCCAACAGCGGCGACAAGATGGTCTTCACCGTGCCGTTGAACGGAACCAAGTCGCGCACGGCCTATGTGAGGGTGCACAGCCAGAACACGACCTCCAAGCCGTTGACTATCATGCAGGTGCCCTCTTACGGCGTTAAGACCATCATGTGTACGACAGGCTGGGATGCAGAAAACTCGATACTTAACGCATACAGCAGGCAGACCACCTATCGCTTTACCTTCACCACCGATGCCAAGATACCCGACGAATATCGCCCCACGATGTATGTGGAGTGCGACCCCGACCGCGATATCGACGACCCCGACTATGAATATACCGGCATTACGGCCTCGGAAATAACTAAAGATCAGGTGATTGGTAATACTTACTATTTCAGTCTCATCGTTCCCGACAGTCAGGACGAAGAGCACGAGATAGACAACAACATAGAGATACGCGTCAATAACCTGTCCATCGGCGGCTTCATTGTCCGCAGGGCTAAAAAGCCGCTGTTGGGAGACGATATCAAAACCGAGGTCTATGGCGGCGTTCTGTCGCGTCCCGAGCTTAAGGAGGCGAGTTACAGCGCCTCGACCTGGGACCTCAAGGGCTTCACTTCGAGCAATCCCGAAATATCGGTGACCAAAATCTCGGACAGCCGGTTCAGCGTGGGTTACCGCCCCACGTTAGAGTATAATACGCCGGCTGTCAGCAGCGTCATCACCATGGAGCTCAATGGCGGCAACACTCTGAAATACACGACAGTGCAACGTCCGGTCGGCTTTGTGATAAGCGATGCCGACAAGGCTAAGTTCACCGGTGTGCCCAAGGAGGGCAACCAAAATATAGGCGTTACGGTCACCACAAATGCGGGCAATGCCACCGTCGCGCCGTGGAACGTCAAGAGTGTCAGCGACAGCTGGCTTACCACCACTCCCGGTGTCGGCGGCCCCCAGACCAACGCCGGCGGCACTGCCCTGACGCTGAAGGTCGCCTCCAACACCTCGGGCGACCGCACCTCCAACTTCGTGTTGGAGAGCTTGAACACCACCTCGCAGGCGTTCGTGGTGTCGCAGGCGGGCTCGTTCGAGGCGACCGTCAACCACGCGACATACGGGCAGGGCAATGTCGCTGTGTTCCAGAACAATACGCTTAAGGCTTACAGCGCCGCTTATGATTATACGGTCACCATGACCATCTCTAATCCCATTGCGTCTAACCGTCTGACTGTCAGCAAGGGCACTGCCGACAACGGGTCGACCGTCAGCGTTGCCTCCAATCCGAGCGGCACAGCTCTTACCACCACCCATACATTCGTGGTTCGTGTGCCTGCCACGGGTAACGGCGTGACCACTGAGCCCGTCACCAACTTCAACATCATGCTCGACGGCAAGACAGCGATAGGCTCGTTCAAGGTTCAGCAGGCCAAGAAGCCGACCATATCGGTGAGCCAGAGCAGGGTTATCGGAGGTTCCGGTGCTATAAGCGGTTCATATACAGCCTCTTCGTGGGATATCAAGGGCAGCGGGTTCATCACCTCGAGCAACGCCAACCTGCCTGTCAGCAGCCCTGGTTCGGGGGCGTTCAAAGTGGGCATGGCCTCGTATATGGATCAGAACTTCACCAAGCAGAGTGCCACCGTCGCCCTTGTGGGAGCCGACAATGCCAGTCGCGCAACATGCTCTATATCACAGGAGAAGGTGACCTTTGCCTTCAACCCCACGAGCCACGCATTTGAATACAAGACGGGCCTCAGCCAAAATGTCACCGTCACCACCAACGCGGGCAACGGCTGGTCTGTGGCTTCCAACGGCGCCTCGGCGTGGACAAGCGTGGCCAACAACAACGGCACCATGACCGTGAGAACGACGGCGACCAACGGTACCACCGACCGCAGCGGCAATATAGTGCTGACGTTGAACAATTGCACCTCGCAGGCGTTCACCATATCGCAAGCCAAGGCTTACAGCATAACCGGCGTCTCGGTCATAGACGGTCCGAGCGGTATTGTTTACGATTCGAACGCCCGCCGTCTGGATGCCTATTCTTACGCCCACACCTATAAGGTGCGCGTGACCTTGAATCGCGCCATTGCCGGGACGGGCGTCAGGATGGATCGTGTTGCGGCAAACTCGACGGGTTCGTTGTCGGCGACCAACACCACGACGGCATCGTCGACCACGCACGACTTCACCATTTACGTGCCGGCCTCGACATCGGCCGCCGAGTTGTCGACGCAGTTCCAGGTCAAGGTCGACGGTGTTGACATGACAACCTTCACGGTTCGCCAGGCCAAGAAGACGTCGCTGTCGGTATCGGGCAAGACATCGTCATTCTCGGTTTACGGTGTCTCGGGTGCCCTGAGCGGTGCATTCACGGCATCGACGTGGGACATACCCGCCTCGGGTTACGTCACCTCAAGCAACACCAGCCAGATGGGTGTCAGCAACTTAAACCTCACGGGCAGCTTCAATGTGGCGATGTACAATTCGAGCATGGACCAGTCGTTTGCCGACCGCGCCGCCACCATCACGCTCAAGGGTCGCGACGGCGGCACCCGCCAGAGCCTGACGGTCACCCAGAAGAAGATCACCTTCAAGTTCAATCCCGCCAGCGGAGGCATCACCCTCGAGAAAGATGCCAACGCAACAGGTGCGACGACGGTGTCGTCAGACGATGTCACCATAGGCTCGGGCCTTAGCGCCACCTCTAACAACACCGACTGGTTGAGCGTGTGGGTTTCGGGCAGCAGCGTCAACGTCAAGGCGACGACCGCCAACACCGCAGACGAACGCTCGGGCTCGTTCTATGTCACATACAACGGCTGCCGATCGAATAATTTCACGGTGAAGCAGAAGGAAGGCTCTAATGCCGATGAAATGGTTATAGGAAATGTGGCTTGGACCAAATACAACCTCAAGCACCCTGCACAGGCGCCGGGCGGTGCGACATTCGCAAAGAAACTGCCCTCTGAGTGCGAATTGGGAACACGCGAAGAGTCGCACGGCGGCTTCTATCAGTGGGGTATTAACAGATCGTGGTGGACAACAACGGATGCTGCAATGGGTCAGGTGCCTAACGGTATGTGGAATAACGACAACTCTTCATCTCCCTCAAACTGGAGTTCCGGCCCATGTCCAACAGATTATCGTCTGCCGACAGAGGCCGAGTTCCAGACCCTTATCAACAGTTGCTCCGTTTCCAGAGGAGGAAGCGAGTGGAACTATTACGACTATGGTTATATACGTCTCTCCAATGGCTCCGACTTTATAGAGTTTCCTGCCGTGGGTAATCGTGATGGAGAAGGAAATTTGTCTAATAAAGGGAGTAACGGAAACTATTGGTCGTCGACCAAGCATGCGACTTATAATAAAGCGTACAACATGAGATTCAATCGTTCTTATCTGGGTGGAGAGTATTCGAATAAATATCTTGGTTACAATGTGCGTTGTGTCAGATCGATAAATTAACTTTTAGCATCTGCGATTTGGCGGAATAATATTGAGATTCTGATAAAAAGACAATGTTTCAAGGCAGGTCGTTCCCACGAATGAGTCCGAGTGATTGTAATAGGGGATACATAGCAGTGCGGCCTGCCTTTAATTATAAACCTGATAAGTTCATATATAATAATCGCCAGTTATTTAATATTTTATCTAATATTTTCAGAGGCAGCGGCGAGATTCGTTTTTCATGCCCGAATCGCCTGTAATTGTGTCTGTTATTCAAGTCATGTATAATGACACATGCGCCTCTTATCTAATATTCCGATATTTAGTTGATTGCCCTTAAGGATGTTGTGCCTGTTTTCAGGTGCGGCATCCTTTTTTATGTATATTGCGTCTGTTGGGGGAGCGTATTTATTGGTGCCCGGCTTAGTCGGTGGTGGGCGAGGAAGATGTGTGGCTTGCTCGAGGCCGTATCGGGGAGAAGGTCGAAGGCCAGTGAGGCTCGGGCGTGGTGAGAGAGAGACGGGTTGGGTTGCCTGGAGAACGTGCTTTTTGCCTGAGGGAGAGCGTCACGGAGCCTGCGGAGGGCAGGGCGGGAAATAGATTCGCGGCTATTTCGTGCTTAAGTCACCGACCTATATATTGCTGAGCGGTGTTGCGGCCCTCCGTTTGGGGAGGCTGCGGGCCGCTCGGGACTCGTTACCTCGTCCCGTTACAAGGAAAAGTGTGCGGTTTCGTTACACTCAGACCGCGCCTGCCGGAGCGAAAGTGGGCCGACCTGCGGTCGGCCGCATCGGCGTGGAGGTCGATGGTGTGGTGAATTCGCGCGTGGTGGGCGAAAGGGACGGGCGACACCTTGGATTGGTCGGTACGTGCCTTTAGCCTGACGGAGCTTCGGGCCGAGCCTGCGGTGGCAAGGCGGGATAGAGAGGTGCTTCACTGCAGTGCCTTAGTCACTGTCTATAATTACTTGGCGGGGTTACGGGCCTCCGCGGGGGGAGGGTCGGCCCGTTGCGGTCTCGTGCCTCGGCCGTGTTGCCGAAACAAAGCCTGTCGGGACTAAAGTGGCGATTTCGTTACATTCACTTCATGATGTTGAGGGCGTGAAGAGGCTTGGGTGTGGTGTGTGACAAAGATGGGCGCACCTCGGATTGGCCGGGACGTACCTTTAGCCTATCGGAGCCATGCGGTGCAAAAACCAATAACTCTAATTCAGTTGAGTTTCCCGCTGTCGGTTGGCGCGATTACGATTCGTATGGTACGTTGCGCGGTGCGGGTACATATGGAGGCTATTGGTCATCAGTTGCTAATGGTTCTAACAACGCGTACGGCATGTACTTCCTTAGCAGCAGTTTGGGTGTAAGTAACGGCTTCAATAAGCAGGACAGCCGAAGTGTGCGTTGTGTCCGCTAAATATTAATACTTTGGTTCTTTGATTTCTTTGGGTGTTACGGACACCTTTCTGATAGCCTGCCGGGGCGGTTTGCGTGAGATGACGTGCTTTTGCCTGACGGAGAGCGGGATGGAGCCTGCGGAGGGCAGGGCTGGGATGTAATGGGCGGCGGGGGCAGGATTAATTCACTGATCTATATATTACTGTGCTGGTTGCGGCCCTCCGTTGGGGAATTTCCTGCCCACCGCGAGATGCGGGCCACTCGGGCTTTCGTGCCTCAGCCCGTTTACAAGGAACAGACTTACGGCATACTTCGTAATGCCGAGAATAAGGGAGAGTGTGCGATCTCGTTCCTCAGACCGCGTCTGTCGGGGCTGCCTCATGGGGGTGCGTTTGGAGGCATGGCCGTGACAAAGGGTACGGATGCCTTTTTGATAGCCTGCCGGACATAAGGAATGCGTGTGCTTTTCGTTCCTCAGACCGTCCTGCCGGGTCGTGTGGCCGGTCAAGCCGGGACAGAAAGTGTGGCGCCAACATCATGCCCGAGACAATGAAACGTCAGACAAAACGGGTTGCAGCCGAACGCAAAAAAAAAGAGGGACAGGAAAACCCTGTCCCTCAAAAATCGTCAGATGCGCTGTTATTCCGCGAATATAGTTACGTCGGTGGCGCCGTTTACGGTTATGCGTTTTCTCTGCACCTTGCCCTTTTTGTTGGTGTATTCGACATCGAAAATGCCGTTTACGGGGGCGTAAAGTACCAGATAGTCGTTCATGTCTTTGGTCGGGCCGGCGGTGGTACCTGTTGCCACGACGTCGTTGTTGAGGTTTATAAGCTTGACTTTACCTGCCACACGGTCTGCGCTGCTCTGCGAGCCTTTGCTCTTCTTGAACATGCGTATGGCAACGGGCGATCCTTTGCCCTCTTCGGCCTGCTGGCTCTTGTAAAGGGCAATGTAACGGTCGGTCACGTCAATGCCGTAAACGGTGGTGTCGTGACGGTTCCACACCAAAGGATAGTTCATGCCTGTGGGGGCGTAAGATGTGGCGTAAATCCATGTCGATTTGTCGTTTTTGTCGGCTTTGCCGGCGCGGGGCATGAACCATGCGTAATTGAGCTTTTCGGGCGAGTATTCGGTCACATACCATTTGCCGTCTATCCACACTTCGACCCAGTTGTGGTTACCCTCGCGAGATACCCACATGGGGGTGCCTGCAAAACGTGCGGGTATGCCCACTGCGCGAAAGGCGTCGACCAGGAGTATGGACAAGCCGGTGCAAGAGGCCATGTTTATCTCCATAGATTCGCGGGGCGACTGGTTGGGCTTTTTGCGTTTTACGTTATACACCACGTCGACAGCCTTCTGTATGCTCTTGTTGATGGTGTCTATGGCCGATGTCATGTCGGCAGAAGCGGCTGCCATGGGGCCGAATATCTCCATGAACATGGGGCGCCAGCTATCGCGCGTCTCGTCCACGCACACATAGGGAAGCACCTCGTTATAGAATATCTCGGTGGGCAGATCCTTTACCCACGGATATGTCTCGTATGCTTTATAGGCATACTCTATGTTCTCTTTTATAAGAGATGTCGAGAGGGTGTCGATGTCGTGTTTGGGCATGTAAGCATAGAGATAGGCCATGCCCTCGCGATATTCGGGCTTGATCTCTTTCAATACCCGGGTCAGAGCCTCGGCCCGTTCGGGTGAGGCGGTGGCGATGTTGGCCTTGGCTTTGGCTGCGATGTCGGGATCGACATTCTTGTAAGGGTCGTTGCATGAGACCGCCAACAATGCGGATGCCGCCACAGCGATAAGGGTTGTGAACTTCATAAAGTTAAGATTTATTGTTAAAATAATGTTTTTAAAAGCTGTTACCCCGCAAAGTTATGTATTTTAGTTCGGTTTGGCAATATTGCAGGCTGTTTTTATTAACATCCGCATATCGGGCCCGGACAATCGGGCTTCGGCATATTGGTGCGATATGACAAAATATACTATGAAAAGGCGGTTTCAATATAGCCGATGGGAATGCGGAAAATTGTCGCTATTGTTGTAATTTGCTGGTTTGTAGTCCGTTAAATTGATGAATGAAAACATGGATCATAAAAAAGTAAAAAAAGGTTTGGATAATATATGAGGAATTATTAAATTTGCACCCGATTACAAAATCATGGCGAGGTAGCTCAGCTGGTTAGAGCGCATGATTCATAATCATGAGGTCGCCGGATCATGCCCGGCTCTCGCTACTCTGAAAATCAAGCAGTTACGCATTTGTGTGGCTGCTTTTTTTGTGTACATGATTTACGTTGTCGGAGTCGCTCCCGTCTTTTGAGGAATGTGTATTGCCGACATCATTGAAGCCGTTCCCTGTCATTTGTCGGGCGTTGTCCCGTCTTTGTCCCACTCCTGTCCCGTTATTGTCCCTTGTGTTTTGTGTGCATGATAGCGTTATTTTATGTCCCGCTTACCGTTTGTTGTTTTGCACCTCTTGCCGCAAGGCCTTGCAAGGCATATAACGGCACTATAGGTTTATTCCGTCACGCAAAACCTGCGCGACGGAATAAACCTATAGTGCCGTCAATGTATGTAAATCAACAGTCAGGCTGCTGCATGGCTGTAAGCTATTACCATGTATATATGGCATTGGCTGTTGTTACCGGAGATGTGTCGTACATTTTACCGTTATAATTTATACCTTTGACAGAGCACCTGATAATGTTTTCTTCGTTAAAAATCGGAGGCCAGATGGATGCGGAGGCTTTAGATTCGCCTTTTTCGAAAAATGCCGTTCCTGTTGAGTCCCCACTGTCAGAGGTTTCTATTTCTATATGAACGATTATATCATCCAATATAGCTTGCGAGGCCCGTATTTCACACGTATTGGAGAATGTTAACCCCCATACGTTGAGCCTTATTGTCGGCAATCCGTTTTGACTTACAGAGCACGTTTTTGTGATGTTGTTGCCCGACGCCGCAGTCGTTACGGTTATGGCGCCGTTTCGCGACAGATTGTTTGCATTGGAGGCAACAGTGACCTGTATGCTTGCGTTGCCCGTTCCGGAGGTCGTGCCGCTGCACCAGCCCGGGTATGTCACCCTCCATGCCGTATTGCACGTTATGTTGAGTGTGAACGAGCCACCGCTTATCGGGGCAGTATAATTAGCCGGAGAGAGCACGGGCTTGATGTTAAGCGAGATGTCGGAAAGCATTGCCAGCCGATTGTCGGTATAATTTCCCGATATGCGTAAAACGTCGGATGCCACTATCTCTGCCTTTGTCGGGCATCTGTCAAGGTTGCCTGTAAATGCGCCGGGGGCGATTGCATTACAATCGGCGCATGTCGCTGTTTTGGTCGTTTCTGCCATTGTCGTGAGATTTTAAGGGTTGTTTTGATATTGTATTGGTTATTAGTGCCATAAAGGGCTCATCTTACAATGTAAATATACGGAAGAAATCGATGGCAATTCGTCTTATGCGCTTTGTTTTTAGGCTGTTCCGTTGTTTTTTAACCTGTTTTGACATTGTCGGAATCAGCTGCCGAAGCCATCTCGATGCCACGCTCTGATTTTCTCGCAACGCGGATATTGGCACCCGCATGCAAAAAAACAGGGCCGGCTTTCGGCATGTGGCGTATCGGCGACAAAAAAGCGGCCTGCCTCTTATGAAGCAAGCCGCCTTGAATCAGTCGGGGAAAATCTAATTTACAACCCACACATATCTGCCGAAGCGAGTGCCGTGGCGATGGGTGTTGTTTATGACTATGTAATTTTCGGGTTCGGGATATATCGACACTCCGCAATATGTGTTTATGTCGAAGCCGTCCTCTTTCTTCAGTCCGAACGACTTGGTGTGGTCTTTATATACGATCACCTTGTCGAGGGCCTTCTGTATTTCGGTCATCTCTTTTTCCGTGGCAAACCGTTTCACATAGTCGCACAGGTCGAGGAAGCACATCGAATAGTCGAGGTCTGAGTTTTTGTCTTTGCGGCCGAATCTCTGAACGCCCTCTATATAGAGGTGCATGTTGTCGATCTCTCTTGCCAACGGGGCTTTGAGTGCATCGACGAGGGCCTGTGTCTTGGTGCAGTCATAGAGCGATATGGTTGCGAAAGGATATACAGGCTCCTTGCGCCAATGCTCCATGTATGCTTTGGCGAAAGCCTCGAGATCGGGGCTCTCCTCATAGAGATGCTTCAAAGCATCGGGATATATGCCTGTGAAGCCCGGTGAGCATATCTCGGTTACCGAGGTCAGCAGCCTTTCGGTCTTGTCGGATAGTTCATAGAGGGTCTCTATATCGCCCATGTGGTTGGCCTCAAGCACAATGAAGTCGAACAGTCCTGCGGGTATGGCGGCGGCGAAATCGGTCATTGACAGCATGTTGTGTCTGTCTTGTATTATGCTGCCGGCGGTGCCTGTGCTTGTGTACGGTCTTATGTCGTTATCGTCGTCGTTGCCATCGTCGTAAGACTCGCTCAGCTCCGTCTGGTCTGTGGGCAGCCATCCCGAGCCGCGCGAGAATACTATCAGTCCGTAAGACTCGGCGGGTGCCCAGTCGACGGCATCTCTGATGGAGCGGGCCACCACATCGGCCGATGCCGAGTTTTCGCTGCCGTAACGTTTCAGCACCACATCTTTATAGGTGCCGTCGGTTGTGAGCTCCACGCTTGAAAGGGTGGCAGAGCTTATCAGTCCCGTCCTTGAGTCATAATCACGATATATCAGCAGTTTGCCCTGTCCGCCGAAACCCTCGCACATGGCCTTTATCTTTGCGGTGGTCTCGTCGGAAAGATCGTTGTTGTCACCTGCCATGTAACAGAAAATGGTGCGTTTCCCCGTGTTCTTACCTCTATCGTCGACTTTGTCGCAACCCGGCAACAAAAATGCTGACGCCAACAATAGACACAATATGTTCCTCATAGATATATAATATAAAATAGTGTTTTGCTGTCTGTTGCGCTCACCTTACGCAATGGTCGGCATGCAGGGCGTTTGCCTTTGCGCAAATGGCCGTCACAGCCTTAAGACAATCGCACACCCGAACGCTCACGCCGCAAAGATATTAAATTGCCGCGTGATATGAAAACTTTCCGTTTCGTGCT
>CAMRVW010000067.1 GCA_947054185.1 uncultured Rikenellaceae bacterium
GGCTTTCGTACCTCAGCCCGACACAAAGAAATGTGTGCGGTTTCGGTTCCCTCAGACCGCCCTGCCGGCACAAAAAAACTATTGACCTCAAAACTGCGGATAAAAATGTCGCACAAAAGCCCGCAGGGGCAGAATTTCGTGGCAAAACCGGTATAACCAAAGCCTGACGATGTAAAGGTCGTGCAGTTCAAACACTCTAATTCAGTTGAGTTTCCCGCTGTCGGTCGCCGCAACTCCTCGGACGGTTCGTTGAGCAGTGCGGGTACGGGCGGGTACTATTGGTCGTCAGTTGCGTATGATTCTTACAGCGCGTACAACCTGTACTTCGACAGCAGTAATTTGGGCGTGGGCAGTGGCGCCAGTAAGCGGAGCGGTTATAGCGTGCGTTGTGTCCGCTAAATATTAATACTTTGGTTCTTTGATTTCTTTGATTCTTAACCGAGATACCGGCTCCGTTTTGATAGTCTGACAAGACAAAAGCCCTCTGACGCGAGGCATAGACAATCGTGGTCATTCCAAAACCGACAAATCAAACCCGCCGGCCACGTCCGTCTTCATTACAGCTTAAACCTCCGCCATTTTTTACGATAAGGCGAAGATAAAAGCCCGAATATGAAACACAGATGCGAAAATAGGGTGACAGGCAGACCGTAATAGCGGCGCATGATATTGAAGCGTTCACGAAGGCTTTCCCGACGATGTGACGAGCTGACTCCACCCTCGCGGAACACCGACAGTATCGAATGGGTGTTGACCGTCTCTTTGCTTTGGCGAAGCGTCTTTATGACCCAGTCTATGTCAGAGGCATACCTGTATTGCAGGTCGTATTGGGGGACAATGCGCCGCAGAGCTATGAACGA
The DNA here is from genome assembly GCA_947054185.1 of uncultured Rikenellaceae bacterium. Lineage (GTDB taxonomy): Bacteria > Bacteroidota > Bacteroidia > Bacteroidales > Rikenellaceae > CASDZP01. The sequence continues at coordinate 861 of CAMRVW010000067.1, forward strand.
TTGATGACACACCACCATGCCGCGTCTTAGAGAGAGCCACGTAAGATTGGCAGGGAGCTTCTTCTTACGCAATCCTTTGATGTTGCCGTCAATGTCGGTTATTAGTGTTTCGCCATAATATACGTCGGCAAACTGTTCGCGACCCTTGAATATGTTTTCCAGCACACATTCGTCATATACGGTGTCGCCGGCGTTTATGAACCACACATAGTCGCCGCCACACATGCGCAAACCCTTGTTCATGGCGTCGTATATGCCGTTGTCGGGCTCGCTGACCCAGTGCTTGATGTCGAGCGAATACTCCTCTATGACGGTGCGTGTGCCGTCTGACGACCCTCCGTCAACAACGATGAGTTCGAGATTCTCATACTTTATGCGCAAAAGGTTGTCGAGAGTAATACGCAAATCGGCGGCGGCATTATACACCACCGTTATTATAGAGACGCAAGGCAACATGTCTTATCTGTTTTTAACTGCAAAGATACCCAATTACCGCCAATTGACACCAACGACAGACTAAAATTTACACCCCGTCTTACAATCGGCCGACCGATGAAAGCATTGCGGCTCTCTGTCGGGCTGTTGTATCGGTCGTGTCCCGTGCCTAACAGACACGCCAAAGTGCGGCTGCCCGTTTGTCCCGAGGCATTGCGTCAAAAGGCAGCCCGCTAAAAGCCGTTTGCTTTTGTCAGCTCGCCGTAAAGGCAATAGGCCGCCACGATAAAAGCTGTTTTCTATCGGATTCGGCCTCTTGTCTTTGAACGGGTAACGGGTCTATAGGCATTGTCGCCCTCGACGACGGAACTTACTCTCCATGCGTTGCAGAGGAAAGGGCGAAGTTCGTTCGGAAAAATGACTCCATTTTGTCGAACGGTATTATATCTGTGCGGTCATAGAGGTCGGTGTGAGATGCCCCGGGTATTATCATCAGATCTTTGTTACTGCCCGTGAGCTTTTTGAAGGCATCTTCGCCCATGTATCGCGAGTGGGCCTTTTCACCGTGAATGACAAGCACGGCGCTCTCTATCTCGCCGGCACGACTCATCAGGGGGAAGTTGATGAACGGTATGGGCACCGTGGCGTTTCTCCCCTGATTGGAGTTGAGCGAGCGGATGTGATAACCGCGTGAAGTCTTGTAATAGGCGTGATAATCTTTCATGAATTGCGGTGCGTCGTCGTCCAATCGGTCGGGCACCCCTCCGCCGGGCTTTTGAAAGCCGTTACGGTAATCTTCGGTGCGCTGCACGGCAAGCTCCCGGCGCATGATGTTGCGGGCAGGTATATTGTCGTCGGCATCAAAATAGCCGCACGCGCTCACCCTGCTCATGTCATACATCGTCGACGCCACCGTCGCTTTGATGCGAGGGTCTGCCGCCGCGGCATTTATGGCCAGGCCGCCCCAGCCGCATATCCCTATTATGCCTATCTGCCCGGGGTCGACCCTGTCGCAGGTGGCAAGCATGTCGACCGCGGCGCTGAAGTCCTCCGTGTTGATGTCGGGAGATGCGACATGGCGAGGCTCGCCGCCGCTCTCACCTGTGTACGAGGGGTCGAAGGCTATGGTCAGAAAGCCGCGTTCGGCCATCGTCTGGGCATAAAGGCCCGAGGCCTGCTCTTTGACGGCGCCGAAGGGACCGCACACTGCTATTGCGGGCAGCCTGCCCGAGCTGTTTTCAGGTACATACATGTCGGCAGCCAGTGTGATGCCGTAACGGTTGGTAAATGTGACTTTGCTGTGGGTCACCTTGTCGCTTTGGGGGAATGTCTTGTCCCATGCGGTTGTCAGTTCGAGTGTTTTCATGTCGTTTCGGTTGTCGTTTGCTCTTTTGCATCCCGTCCATGCGACAACGATGCCGCATAAAGCGAGCAGGATGGGAAATCTTTTGTTCATTGTTTTGATATTTCGTTTGTTTGTATCTGCCTCTGCACTCTTGCCGGTATGCCTGCCGTGACGACATCGGCGGGCACGTCTTTGGTTACGACGGCCCCTGCCGCCACTATGGCGTTCTCGCCCACCGTCACCCCCGGCAATATTATGGCTCCGGCCCCTATCCAGGCGTTACGGCATATCCTGACCGGCCCGGTGACCAGCCTGTGACGCTCTTGCGGTTGTTCGGGATGGCCCTCGGTCACTATCTTCACACCCGGACCTATGAATACGCCGTCCTCCAAGGTGATGCCGCCTTGGTCGAGAAAGGTGCATCCGAAGTTGATGAACACCTCTCTGCCCACACGTGTGGTCTTGCCGAATGCCGTATAAAAAGGGGCGAAAAGGCGCACCGACGGGTCCGGGTCACAGCCCCATATAAGCCCGAGCAGCGCCCTTGTCTCATCGGGTGAGTGGTAACCGGTGTTGAGCCTGCCGACAAGTTCTCTTGTGCGCTCTATCTCCCGGCGAAGAAGCAGGTGGTCGGGCTCCGATTCATCGGGACGATCGCCGCGTCTCATTCTCTCTATTATGTCGTTCATGTGTCGTGTGTTTTTGTGTGATGCAAAGTTATGCGGACTTGGCCGATGATGCGATACCCTTTTTACGGAGGTAATTACCCCCATTACGGTTATTTCCCGTTCGTCCGGCTGCCTGATACCCGTGTTACGGATAAAACGACCCGCATTAACGATTTGTCGCCGCGGTGCTTTCATTATAGGAACAAATGTGTTTTCTTTGTATGAAAATTATTCGCATCTGTTTATGGACAATGTTCCCGATATGGTCAAGGCCGACACCATAGAGCAATACAACCGCTTTTTCGGCTTTGAGACGCACCATCCGCTTGTCGGTGTCGTTCATTTCAACGGCACGGTGCCGCAGCCGGCCCATCGCATGACGCTCGGTTTTTATGCCTTGTTCATCAAAAAGACGGCCGGATGTGTAATCAATTACGGCAAGACGGTATATGACTTTGACGACGAGACCGTTGTGAGCTTCGCCCCCGGACAGACGGTGGCCATACACAAGAAAGAGGACGGCCCCGTGCCAGAGTCGACAGGTCTGTTGTTTCATCCCGATTTTCTGCACCGCACTCCATTGGGTCAGCGCATGAGCCAATACTCTTTCTTTTCTTACGCCTCCAACGAGGCACTCCACCTGTCGACCGAAGAGCGTATTGTACTGCAAGACTATATGGACAAGATTGTCGACGAGTTGCGACACCCTATCGACAAGTTTTCCAAATCACTGATAATCTCTAACATAGAGGTATTGCTCAATTACTGCATGCGCTTTTACGAGAGGCAGTTCGTCACCCGCGAAAACATGAACCACGATGCTTTGGCGCGGTTCGAGCAACTGCTCGACGATTATCTGTCCTCCGACCTGACAGCCACGCACGGCATACCCACCGTCAAATATTTCGCCGACAAGATATACCTGTCGCCCAACTATTTCGGCGATCTGGTAAAACAACAGACCGGCAAGACGGCGCAGGAGCTCATTCAACTCAAGATGATATCGGCAGCCAAAGAGATGCTGTCAGACCCTGCCGCCACGATAAAACATGTGGCCGAGGCGCTCGGATTCCGACACCCGCAACATTTTGTCCGCTTCTTCAAACGTCAAGAGGGGCGCACCCCTAAAGAGTTCACAAACAGCCTGATATCCTAACACTGCCGAAATTAGGAACAGACATATTGTGACGGCCGTCATGCCAACGACTGTGTCAAGATAAAATAAAGAGGTGTACAAGAAAATTTTATAATTTACAATAAACTGATTGTTAGAATATTGATTACTTTCATAGAATAAAGATGAAAAAAATGTTTCATAATATTTTGTTTATCTGAAAAAGTTACATATCTTTGCATCCACAATCGAGAAGATTTAACCTCATTCGGTCCGTTCGTCTAGAGGCTAGGACTCAAGATTCTCATTCTTGCAACAGGGGTTCGATTCCCCTACGGACTACTAAAAATTAAGAGTTAATTACTTGAAACACAGACAATAATGGCAAACCATAAGTCATCAAAGAAAAGGATTCGTCAGACCGATGTCAGAAGGCTTCGTAACAAATATTACCACAAAACAACTCGTAATGCGGTAAGGGCTCTTCGCAACACCTCTGACAAGGAAGCGGCAGAAAAACTTCTCCCCAAGGTGGCTTCGATGCTCGATAAGCTTGCTAAACGCAACATTATCCACAAAAACAAAGCATCTAACCTTAAGAGCAGTATCGCCCTTCACGTAAACTCTCTCTAATTTTAGAGTTTACCATACAACATAACCCACCTGTCGATATCGACAGGTGGGTTTTAGTGTGTATATGGCGATGGTCTCCCGGTGCCTCTTGGGCCCGGAGAAATGCATCCTCTCGGGCAGGCGGGTTGCCTAAGACACAATAATTTTTTCAACTGTCGCCTATTTTTCGTATCTTGCAGACTTGAAAAACAAAACAAATAGCGATGAAAATCTCATATAGTTGGCTTAAAAGCTATATAGACACAGAGTTAAGTGCCGAAGAAGCGGCCCGTGTATTGACCGACATAGGCTTGGAGGTGGAGTCTCTCGAGCGCATCGAGACTGTCAGAGGCGGTCTTGAAGGTCTTGTCGTCGGTGAAGTGCTCACGTGCATAGATCATCCCGACTCTGACCACCTGCACATCACCACGGTGGAGTATGGCCGGGGCCCTGTGCAGATAGTGTGCGGCGCACCCAACGTACGTGCCGGTCTTAAAGTTGTGGTGGCCACTGTCGGTGCGGTGCTCTATCCCACCGGCAGCCCGGAGAGTTTCAAGATAAAGAAGAGCAAGATACGCGGCGTCGAGTCGTTGGGCATGCTTTGCGCCGAGGACGAGATAGGCGTGGGAACGGCACACGACGGCATCATAGAGTTGCCCGCCGATGCCAAAACGGGCATGCCGGCCGCAGAGTTTTACGACATAAAAGAAGATTACCTGCTCGAGATAGGGTTGACCCCCAACCGCATAGATGCCGCCTCGCATTACGGCGTGGCGCGCGATCTGGCCGTGTGGTTGCGATATGCAGGCAAGCCGCACAAGCTGAGCCTTCCCGATGTGTCGTCATTTAAAGAGGGGTCGCAAAAGGGCGTGGAGGTTGTCGTCGAGGCTGCCTCAGGGGCGCCGCGTTATATGGGTGTGACCATCAAGGGTGTCACGGTGGCGCCGTCACCCGAATGGCTTCAGGCCAGGTTGCGCTCTATAGGCATCAACCCCAAAAACAACATTGTCGATATCACCAACTTCATACTCCACGAGCTGGGGCAGCCGCTCCACGCCTTCGACGCCGCCAAGATAAAAGGTGGCCGGGTGATAGTGCGCACGGCTGCGGAGGGTACTCCGTTTGTCACCCTCGATGGTGTCGAGCGGAAACTCACTGCCGAAGATTTGGTAATATGCAACGACACCGAGCCCATGTGCATCGCGGGTGTGCTCGGAGGCATGGAGTCGGGAGTGACAGACAGCACCGTCGACGTATTCCTCGAGAGCGCCTGGTTCAACCCAGTGTGGGTGCGTAAGACGGCCAAACGCCACGGCATCTCCACCGACGCATCGTTCCGGTACGAGCGCGGCACCGATCCCATGATGCCTGAATATGCGCTCAAACGTGCGGCGCTGCTCATTGTCGAGCTTGCGGGCGGCACACTGTCGTCTGTGGAGTGCGCATGCTCGGAGCAGGCGGCTCCCTGGAGCGTGGAGCTGTCGTTAGAGCGTCTCTATTCGCTGATAGGCAAGAATATCGGCAAGCCGACAGTGATGTCTATACTCGAGGGATTGCAGATAGAGGTGGCCGAAGACAACGGCGACCGTCTGTTGGTGAAGGTGCCACCTTACAGAGTTGATGTGCGACGTGAGTGCGACGTGGCAGAGGATATACTCAGAGTGTACGGTTACAACAACATAGAGATACCCGGCCGTGTGCATTCCACTCTCTCGTATGCGCCCGACCCCGATGTCGACAAGATCATAGAGACCGTCTCAGACTTCCTCTCGCGCGATTACACCGAGATAATGAACAACTCGCTCACCTCGTCGGCCTATTACGAAAATGGCGATATATTCCCCGCGTCGGCATCGGTGCGCATAATGAATCCGTTGAGCGGCGAGCTTAACGTGATGCGCCAGACCCTCCTTTTCGGAGCCATGGAGTCGTTGGAGCTTAACACCAAGCGCAAGCACGGCGACATGAAGATGTATGAGATAGGCAACTGTTACTTCTATGACGAGAGCCGTCGCGACAAAGGCGGACTTGCCCCTTACAGCCAGGAGCGCATGCTCGGCATGTTGGTTAACGGTGTTGCCGGCGCCCCCTCATGGAACGAGCCTGCCGCACCGTCAGACTTCTTCACCCTTCGCGCGTCGATAGAGAGTCTCTTGCGCCGTCTGTCGCTCGACCTTGCAGAGGCGCGTCTCGACAGCTTGCAGAGCAATTTGTTCAGCGAGGCCGTCACCATAACGATGCGAGGCAAGCGCATAGGCCTCATGGGCGTGGTCTCTAAAAAGGTATGCTCACGGTTCGATATCAAAAACAGTGTCTATTATGCCGAGCTGAGCATGGATAAAATCATAGCCATGACAAGCAAATACAGGCTCACCGTCAAGGAGTTGCCTCGTTTCCCCGAAGTGCGTCGCGATTTGGCGCTGCTGCTCGACAAAGATGTCGACTTCTCGCGTTTGCGCGCCATCGCGCTCGGCACCGAGAAAAAGCTGCTCAAAAACGTGTCATTGTTCGACGTTTACGAGGGCGACAAGCTGCCGGCAGGCAAGAAGTCGTACGCCCTCAGCTTCATACTCGAAGACCGTGAGAAGACACTCACCGACTCCGTTATCGACAAAGTGATGGCCAACCTCATATTCCAATTCGAGAAACAGGTGGGCGCACAGGTGCGTAAGTAAAAACTCCTGTACAAAAAGTGAAAGCGACTTCTTGCCGAAGTCGCTTTTTTTATGTCCGAAAGGCATTTATGCGGCAACATGTCTGCCCGTCGGCTCCTTGCTCCTAAGCCTCAATAAGAGGGGGATACATGTGCAACGAATATGTCCGGCGCATTTCCGGATAAATCGTCAGAACAGCACTGTATGCAAAGTTAAGCAAGTCGTTTCGTCGGGATGTCAGACAGGAATATGTTGCAGCCCAAATGACTATAACCACTTCTTCCTCTTGAAGATATAGAATGTCACCGAGGCGGAGAGCACCATCAGCAACAGGGCCAACGGGTATCCGTATTTGAATCTCAGCTCGGGCATGTTGAAGTTCATGCCGTAAATGCTCGCTATCAGCGTCGGGGGCATGAAGAATACCGAAAGGACGGTAAACAGCTTGGTGATGTTGTTTTGCTCTATGTTGATAAGACCCAGGGCGGTGTCTTGCAGATAGTCGAGCCTGTCGAGGCTGAAGTCGGCATGGCTCAACAGACTCGATATATCTTTGAGCATCATGGACAAACGCGGGTAAGTGTCGTTGGGGAAACGATCGGAACGCATGACAGACGATATGACGCGCTGACGGTCGAATATGTTCTCGCGCAATATCATGTTGCTGTCTTGCAGTATGGTTATGCGTTTGAGCACCTCTTTGTCGATGGTGCCGTCGAGAGATATGTGACGGCTCAACTGGGCCACCTGTTTCGATATCGACTCCACGGTGTCGGCATCGAGGTCTATGCGCACCTCCAAAAGCGACACCAATATATGGAAGCCTGTCGGGTACATGCGATAGTTGATCTGCAATTTGCGCGCGGTGTCTGAAAAGGTCTTGAGCTCGGTGTTGCGCTCCGATATGAGCACCCCTTCGCTCAACACGAACGACAACGGCTCAACCACAAAGCCGTCACCCGTGGCCATGAGAAAGTTGGTGTTGCAATAAACGGCATGCTCCGTTTCGCTGTAACGTGACGAGCTTTCGATCTCCTCTATCTGCTCCTCGGTCTGGAAACTGATGTCCATAAACTCCTCGACGGCACGTTTCTCCTTTATCGAGGGGTCGAACATGTCGATCCACAAGATGTCGTCATAGCCCAGATCGTCGAATAATTTGACGTCGGCATCGCGTATTACCTTGTTGTATGATTTGAGATATACGGTCAGCATTTGGTTCCTCTTTTTGATTGTTAAAAGTTCTCTGTCTGTATCTGCGGTCGCCTCAGTGTGAGGCGCTTTGGGACACAGGCGAGATCTTCCTGAGGAACATTTCCAGCGCCTGACGCTTGTCTATGTCGAGATTGAAATCTATGTTGTGTGTAAGATAGTCTATTGCCGTGCGGCCCATGGAGGCGTAACGGCTCGAGGCCAGCGCCTCTTCCTTGTGTCTGATGCCGTAATCGAAAGCCCTTTCAAGCGCCTCTATATCTCTTTTGTCGACACCGGGACGCGCCACCCAAGCAGCAAAGACGAACGGCAACGATGTGTGGTCGCGCCATGCCGAGGCCATGTCGTAACAATAAGGCAGGGCTCCTTCATAGTCGAACACCTTGTCGCCTATAAGAAGATAGGCGGTGGCAGGGGCGGGCGACAGGACGGCAGAATAGTCGGTCAACTCGGCAAAGGCGGGTGCGATATGCCAATATTCGCGACACAAAAGCCTTGTCAAGGCTGCCGAGGTGCGCGAATGGCTGTCGAGCATTATGGTCTCGACCTGCTCTATTGGGCACGGCGACATTATCACCACCGAACGTACAGGACCCGAGGCGCCGATACAATAAGAGGTTATAATTTCAAGAGAAGGGTCGCGCAGAAGTGCCGCAACGGGTATCAGGGCCACGTCGGCACGGCGCTCTATTATCGACTCGGCACAAAGCGACGGTATCTGCAATGAGATATCGGCATGAAGCTCATCTGCTCCATGTTCCATACCGTGAACGAACGTCAGGGTATTGAGGTAAGATACTGCAGATATTCTCAGCCGGGTCATCGTCCATATTGCGCCGGTAAATAATTAAACATTAAAGGCTTGTGCTCTTTCACACAGGGCTTTCGCTTTGCGCACATCCCGCCTAGGATGCCTCGTTTTATGCTTTCGGCTTGCGCGTTATTGCTTTCGGCTCTTGCCGTTTTGCGCATTGCATCGGTCGCACTTTGACCGTTTATCGGCTCGTGCCTTGTCGGCTTACGCGTTCATCTGCATTTCGCACATGCGCTATTCCGTTCAGCCGATTTGCTTTGCGACCTTATGTTTTTTTTACAAAAGCCACTCGCACACCTTTACGCAGGCAAAGGTAATCAATTATTTTGATTGTGTAAAGCGACAAGCGTTTTTTTGTATGTGCAATGACGATCTGACGGCGTTGGACTTTGTCCGACGGGAATGATCTTGTTTTAGGTAATATTTTCTGCGATTCGGATGGTTTCGTGGCAGGCTTTTTAATAGGCGTTTTTGCCTGGCAGGGCGGCTGAGGAACGAGCGGCCCGCACCTCGCGGTGGGCAGGAAATCCCCCACGGAAGGCTGCACACCGCAGAGCAATATATAATGCAGTGAAGTAATTTCGCTCGCCACGTCCATTATCTCCACGCCTTGGCCCCCGCAGGCTCAGTCCCGCTCTCCGTCATTCGCGCAACCCTCGCAACCGCTCACGCCTTGTCCCGACAAGTTTTGCACCGCATGGCTCCATGCCGGCAGGGCGGCCGAGGAATGAGGCCGCAACGGGCCGCACCTCGCGGTGGGCAGAAAATCCCCCGCGGAGGCCCGTAACCCGCAGAGCAATATATAGCACAGAGACTTGGGGGCGGCGGTGAAGCACATCTTTTTCATACTTGCCTCCGCAGGCTCGGCCCGTGGCTCGTTCACGCCAAAAGCACGTTACTCGTGCAAGTTGAGCAAGCCTAAAGCCATATCGCGTCGTATTATAGTTTGCGTCTTTTTTATCGCGGCAGGCTTTTGCGCTGGCAAGTCGGTCGAGGCACGAGACCGCAACGGGCCGAAGCCTCCCCAAACGGAGGCCCGTAATCCCGTTTGGCAATTATGGCTTAGTGACTTAAGCCAGTTTCCACCGCACATCACCTCCCTGCCTTGCCCCCGCAGGCTCGGCCCGAAGCTCATTCACGCCAAAGGCACCTCCCCAACCAATCCAAGGTGCCGCCCGTCTGTATCACCCACCACGCGCGAACCTCACCATGCCTTTGACCTCCACGCCGATGCGGCCGACCGCAGGTCGGCCCACACCGCGGTCTGAGGGACAAAAACCGCACACAAATTCCTTATGAACGGGACGAGGTCACGAGTCCCGAGCGGCCCGGAGCCTCCCCCAACGGAGGGCCGCACATCGCAGAGTAATATATAAACGCAGTGAATTAATCCCGCTCACCCCGCACATTACCATCCCGCTCAGCCCTCCGCAGGCTCCGTTCCACTCTCCGTCAGGCCAAAGTCAGTTACCAGTCGCCATGCCCTCATCTCACTCTCGA
>CAMRVW010000068.1 GCA_947054185.1 uncultured Rikenellaceae bacterium
AAGGTGTGAGACCTAAGTCGAACATCTTTACACATAACTTTCGTACTTATTCCTTAGTTGTTCCTCAAAAATATCAAATCGGGGTCCGTGACCCCTCCCCCGGAAGGGCCGCCGGAGGCAGTTCTGTCAAACCTTAAACGGCAGTTCCGTCAAACCAATAACGGCAATCCCCGCAAAAACGGCGGTGCCCGCAAACCATGCGCATATTTTTACATTAAAAAAATTTTAAACACCAACTATTTTTATTATCTTTGTTAACGATTTGTGAGAAATTATAACATGGCAAAGAGAGACAGCAATTTCGACAACACCAACAAGATAATATCAAACATAAGCAAAGAGGAGGGTTATGTGCCACCTCAGGCCGTCGACCTTGAAGAGGCTGTCTTGGGCGCGATAATGGTTGAGCCAAACGCCATCTTCTCGGTCATAGAGCTGTTAAGCCCCGCCTCTTTCTATAAGGAGGCCCACCGCATCATCTTCCAGGCAGCCATCGACTTGTCGGCCAAGCACGAACCCATCGACCTTTACACTTTGAGCGACATGCTGCGCCGTAAAAAGCAGCTTGTCGACGCGGGTGGCATCGGTTACCTCACGTCGCTCACGCAAAAGGTCGGTTCGGCGGCCCACATTGAGTTCCACGCCCAGCTTATAGCCCAGAAATATATACAGAGAGAGCTCATACGCGCCTCTATCGACATACAACGCAACTCGTTCAACGACGATCTTGACGTCACCGACCTTATCGACTATGCCGAGGGTCAGATATTCAAGGTGTCCGAGGGCAACATCAAGCGCGACGTGCAATCGTCGTTCGATGTTGTCAAAAAGGCCCTCAAGCAAATCGAGGAGGCCAAAAACAAGCCCGACGGCCTTAGCGGCGTCCCCACGGGCTTCAACGACCTCGACAAGCTGACGCTTGGCTGGCAACCTTCCGACCTTGTGATCATAGCCGCGCGCCCTGCCATGGGTAAGACGGCGTTTGTGCTCAGCATGGCCCGCAACATGTCCATAGACTTCAACCGCGGCGTGGCCATCTTCTCGCTCGAGATGAGCTCCGTGCAGCTCATAACCCGCCTTATCGTCTCCGAGTCGGGCATAGACTCGACCACCATCAAGAAAGGCAAGCTCAGCCCCGAGGAGTGGGCGCACCTGGAGAAGTCTATAGTGCCGCTGCAAGACGCCCCGCTCTTTATCGACGACACCCCCGCGCTCTCTATCTTCGAGTTCAGGTCAAAGGCCCGACGCCTCAAGGTGCAATATAACATACAGCTTATAATCATCGACTATCTGCAGCTGATGACAGGCCCGAGCGACACACGCGGCAACCGCGAGCAAGAGGTCTCGACCATCTCGCGCTCACTCAAAGCCATCGCCAAAGAGCTCGAGATACCCATCATAGCGCTCTCCCAGCTCAACCGCTCTGTTGAGATGCGTGGCGGCAACAAACGGCCCCAGCTCTCCGACCTGCGCGAGTCGGGCGCCATCGAGCAGGACGCCGATATCGTCGCCTTCATACACCGTCCAGAATATTACGGTCTCACCGTCGACGAGAACGGCATACCCATCCCCCCCGGCACGGCAGAGTTCATCGTTGCCAAGCACCGTAACGGCGCCACCGACATCATCAACCTCAAGTTCCGCGCCGAGCAGGCCCGCTTCACCAACTTCGACGACATAGACCAGCTCACCGGCGGCGGAGGCTTCGAGGAGTACGGCAGCGCCATCGGCAACAGCGCCATGCCTCCGACGGCTCCTATACCATCGGGCGGTGAGTTCGACACCCATGCAACAGGCGCACCGTATAACGGCCAAGGCAGCGACTTCATGCAAGAGAGCGGCGAACCGTTCTGACGCCATAAGGCCGACATGCCCGCAGCGTAACACAGTGAGATAAAAACAGATACGACAACCCGCTTCCGAGGCAGACAATCATGAAAAAAGGTATACCAACAAGCACAAGACCCCAAAATCAAAACACATTGAAACATAATGCCTTGGAGACGACACAGAGAGCCTCTTACAAATAGCTGCCGAGGCATGAAACGATACCGCACAGAGAGACAAACCGCACCGGCAGATGCCGTGTGCGACACCACAACAGGACAATGCCATGCGTGAAAGCAACATAAACATAGATCTGCGACACATCTGGGTCACCACCCCGTCGGCGGGCGGCAAGAGACGCGTCTTGCTCAAAAATGTCGACCTCACGGTGTCAGAGGGCGAGCTTGTCTATCTCATAGGCAAGGTGGGCAGCGGCAAAAGCACCCTCATGAAGATGCTCTATGGCGAGGCACCCCTCACACACGGCGATGGCTATGTGGCGGGCTTCAGCCTCAATCGCCTGGCCCGTCGCACCATACCCATGCTGCGACGCAAGCTGGGCATGGTGTTTCAAGATTTCCAGCTTCTCAACGACCGCACGGTATATCAAAACATGCGCTTCGTGCTGCTGGCCACAGGCTGGCGCGACGAGCAGCACATAAAGGAACGCATAGACGAGACCCTGAGCATGGTGGGTCTCCTGCACAAGAGCGGCAGCATGCCCCACCAGCTCTCGGGCGGCGAACAACAACGCATCGCGGTGGGACGCGCCTTTATCAACCGCCCGGCTGTCATACTGGCCGACGAGCCCACCGGCAACCTCGACCCCGAGACCGCCGCCGACATCATGGAGCTGTTCATGGAGATAGCCTCGCGTGGCTGCAGCGTCATCTTCGCCACCCACAACATATCAATGATAGAGCAATACCCTGCCCGCATAATACGCATAAACAACAACACCCTCGAAGAGGTCGAACACTCGGCGGTGTTCGGCACCCACGGCTCGCCGGCCTTGCAACGGGGTGTGCCCGGCACCTTCCGCAGACAACACGACTCGCCGCTCTTCTCGGTCTCGGGGCTGTCGACCGAGCAGACCACGTTCGCCATCGGCGGCATGGCCACGGCACCCGCCTCGTTCGCCCCTAACGGAGCCTATCCCGAGCCGGCCACCTTCTCGATGCCCGAGCGCCGGCCATATACAGAGAGCCACACAGAGGTATTGCCTGTCAACGTCGTGAGCCACCGACACCCGGCCCCGGCTGCTTTCGGCACCCCTGACAACGGCCACCAGCCCGACCCCTCCACCTTCGAGGCACCGACCGACCCCCTCCGCTCGTTCAAGCCGCACAACTCCCCGGCCGCATACAGTGTGCCGCAAGAACACCCATATACGCAACCGATACGTTACCCCGCCACCGAAGAACCTCACAAACAATACATTATCACACCATACGTGGCCGGCGGCGCGCTCGCTGCAATGCCGGGCCTCTTCTCGACGCCGTGGCAATACCATCGCCCCGCAACGCCCGCACCTTCCCCCGCCGACGCTGCAACCCGAGCCCGCCAATGGGTCGAAGATGACTTTGAAAACGTTTTAGCACTAAGCGTTACAGAGCCTCACATTTCATCTTACAAAGGGTTCGCCACAGACAACATATTCCAAAGCGACTTAGAGCCGCACAATGTGACTCTCGATGACACGGCAGCCGATTTCATCGACGACGACACACCGGCAGAGACAGACGAGTATGACATTATGTCAGGGCACGACATATTTGACAACCTTATGCCCGGAGGCGACTTCATACACGAAGATGATCTTATAAGCGGCCCCACCCTGCCCGACGACGACAACTTCCTGGAAAACAACGATTTCCTCGAAGACAACAACTTCATGGACGACGACCCGACCGACTCTGTGAGTCCGTGGTCTGAGCCCGACGGGGACGAATATATCTGACAGTGGCCTTCCCCTGCCTCCCAATGGGCAAGAGATGAACGATAACAATCTGTCTTTCAATAGCATGTAATTATCGAACAAAAACAGCCGCCGGACTTGTTTTTTATAATATTTCTCGCTATTTTTGTACGTTAAAATGAAACTGTTGATAAATGGAATCAAAAGAAAACGCGGTTAAGAACGCTGCCGAAGAGTACTCGGCCAGCAGCATCCAGGTGCTGGAGGGGCTGGAAGCGGTAAGGAAACGTCCTGCCATGTATATCGGCGACATAGGCGTGAAGGGTCTGCACCATCTTGTCTATGAGGTTGTCGACAACTCCATCGACGAGGCCCTGGCCGGCTATTGCACCGATATAAACGTATATATAAACGAAGACAACTCCATAACCGTCACCGACAACGGGCGCGGCATCCCCACCGATTTTCACGAGAAAGAGCAAAAATCGGCCTTAGAGGTGGTTCTCACAGTGCTTCACGCCGGCGGTAAGTTCAACAAAGACTCTTATAAGGTGTCGGGCGGTCTTCACGGCGTGGGCGTGTCGTGCGTCAACGCGTTGTCGACAGAGCTTACGGCAACGGTAAAGCGAGGCGGCAAGATACACCGCCAGACCTTCTCCAAAGGCGCCGCCACCTCAGCCGTCGAGATAATAGGCCAGACGGAAGAGACCGGCACGACCATATCGTTCAAGCCCGACGCAAGCATTTTCAGCGTCACCGAATACAACTTCGAGACCCTGTCGTCGCGTCTGCGCGAGCTTGCATACCTCAATAAAGGCATAAGGCTCAACATCACCGACAAACGCGAAAAAGACGACGACGGCAAGTACCTCCACGAAGAGTATTACTCTGAGGATGGGCTCAAAGAGTTCGTCGAGTTTCTGGACGCCAACCGCGAGAAGCTCACCGACAATATCATATACCTGGAGAGCGACAAGAGCGGCATTCCCGTCGAGCTGGCCATGCAATACAACACCAGTTACTCCGAAAACGTTCACTCTTACGTCAACAACATCAACACCATAGAAGGCGGCACCCACCTTACGGGTTTCCGCCGCGCCCTCACACGCACACTCAAGAAATATGCCGAAGAGAGCGGCCAATTGGCCAAACTCAAGATAGACATCAACGGCGACGACTTCCGCGAGGGTCTCACGGCCGTGATATCGGTGAAGGTGGCAGAGCCGCAGTTCGAGGGCCAGACCAAGACCAAGCTGGGCAACGACGAGGTGAGCGCCGCCGTCGACCAGGCCGTGAGCGCCGCACTCACCCACTTCCTGGAAGAGAACCCCAAGGACGCCAAGCAGATAGTGCAAAAGGTGATCGTGGCCGCCCAGGCGCGCAACGCCGCACGCAAAGCCCGCGAGATGGTACAGCGCAAAACGGTATTGTCGGGGTCGGGACTTCCCGGCAAGCTGGCCGACTGCTCGTCGCGCGAGCGTGACAAGGCCGAGATATTCCTCGTGGAGGGTGACTCGGCAGGCGGTTCGGCAAAGCAGGGACGCGACCGCATCTTCCAGGCCATACTGCCGCTGAGGGGTAAGATACTCAACGTCGAAAAGGCCATGAAGCACAAAATTTTCGACAGCGAAGAGATACGCAACATATTCAACGCCTTGGGCGTGACCATAGGCACCGAAGAGGACAGTAACGCCGTCAACCTCGAGAAGATGCGATACGGCAAAGTCATTATCATGACCGATGCCGACGTGGACGGAAGCCACATCGCAACCCTTATCATGACATTCTTCTTCCGACACATGATGGATGTCATCAAAAACGGCCACCTCTATATCGCCACGCCTCCGCTTTACCTTGTAAAGAAAGGCGGAGCCAACAACCGCAACAAAGGCATATACTGCTGGACCGACGAAGAACGCCAGAGCGCCTTGGCCGAGATAGGCAACGGCGCCGAGACCCAGCGATACAAAGGTCTCGGCGAGATGGACCCCGAGCAGTTGTGGGATACCACCATGAACCCCGAGACACGCATACTGCGCCAGGTGACCATAGAGAGCGCGGCCGAGGCCGACAGACTCTTCTCCATGCTCATGGGCGACGACGTGCCGCCACGACGCGAATTCATAGAGCGTCACGCCAAGTACGCCAATATAGACGCATAAACACACAAGCAAACGCTTCCTGAAGAACAGCTTCGGAAGCGTTTGCTTCAATATGTATAATAGTACACCCTCCAAGCAACCTCCCCGATAGAGCCTCATGGTGGCTGCCGCTGAGGTTGCAAAGTCGAACCATTCCGCCGTACCTCCCGAAACATTACCAAGAGCCGACGAAATGGAACAAGGCAAGAATTCTTTTTATATGGGCCGATCGGGGTTTTACATTCGACCGACATGGCAATACCCCACTTAAAGTACAACTTTAAGTAACTGCCAATATACACCTGTGTTTCAATAACTTACACGAACAAAAAATACGCCGTTACATGCCTTGAAACAATTGATTTGACCTCTGAGTGAGCTATTTTACGACTATATACCATTTAGGCGAAATATTTGCACTGCATGAATGCTCAAACATATGTCAAAACATTAAAACAACGGTGAACAAGCTAAAAAACATGCTTAAAGCAGTACTTTAGATGATTGCAGTATATTACTATGTGCCAATAAGTTATATGAAACAAAAAACCACTGTGTCGCGATAATCGGTGACAGTATCGCGGGTTGATTTGCTTGCGGCAGCAAAAATATTTAACCATGTGGAATTTGATACAAATATACTTAAAGTGCAACTTTAGATAAATAATGTATCTGCCATAAAAACAATACGTTGAAACAAAAAGATTTCAAACATGACAATACATATAAAGTACAACATTAGATAAATCGTATAAACAATTAATATTCATTAAATTACCTAACATATTTACAAATATAAATACAAAAAACAAATCCATAAACCTGACTTACAAAAACTTAACCAATGTTCAAGTTACCCGACATACCACAAGGAGCCACCAAAGAGCAGGCATACAAAGAGATTATACCGCAAATAACGGCACTAATTTCCTCAGAAACAGACCGTACTGCTGCCTTGGGCAATGTTGCGGCCATGTTGCACGGCTGCATGGGCTTCTTTTGGACCGGTTTTTATCTTGTAAAAAACGGCGAACTGGTGCTGAATGCGTTTCAGGGTCCGGTGGCATGCAGCCGCATAAAATATGGTCGCGGCGTATGCGGCACGGCGTGGGCACAACGTCAAGCGATTGTCGTTGAGGATGTTGACAAGTTCCCCGGCCACATAGCATGCTCGTCGCTCTCTCGCAGCGAGATTGTCGTGCCATTGCTTAGAAACGGTGAGGCGGTGGGCGTGTTGGACATAGACTCCGACCGCCTGTCGGCATTTGACGACACCGACAAAGAGATGCTCCTGGGGCTGTGCCGCACCATAACCGAAATATGTTTCCAAAATTATGAATAAGCACGTCATTACCCTTATTATCTGTATGTTATGCCTGACAGGATGCCATAACGGGCCACTTAACGACAAACCGACCATTGCGGTATCCATAGAGCCGTTGCGATATTTCGTGGAGCGAATCGCAGGCGACGAATACAACGTCGTATCCATCATTCCGGAGGGAGCGTCGGCAGAAAGTTACGAGCCATCGCCAAAGAACATGCGCGATGCGGCCGGCTCCGAGCTGTTCATCTGCATAGGGCTGCTCGACAATGAACGCAACATAGTACGGTCGCTCAAGCAAGACAGCACGGCGCAGGTGCTGGAGCTGTACAAATCGTGTTTCGTGATGGAGGAAAATGGTCACGAGGGCCATGCTCACGGCGCCGACCCCCACATTTGGCTGTCGCCCTCCAACGGCGCGCTGATGGCCGACGCCATAACAGAGACGCTCGCAAGGATGAATCCGCAGAACCGCGAAAAATACCTCATCAACAACAGCCTGCTGCAAAGCGAGATAGAGATATTATATGTGATGGCCATGAAGCTGGCCGAGCAAAAACCCGGTCGCAAGGCCATAATTTACCATCCGGCCCTGTCGTACCTTGCCCACGACTGCTTTTTCGAGCAGACAGCCATTGAAAAAGATGGGAAAGAGCCGTCGGCGGCCCATATCAAAAGCGTGATCGAGACAGGGCGTAAAAACGGCATAAAACGGGTGTTTTACCAGTCACAGCTGAGTGCGGGAAGCGTCAGGGCCGTGGCCGACGAGATAGGAGCCGAACCCACCGAATTCAATCCCTTGGCCGCCAACTGGCTCGCAAACATGAAAAACATCATAACCCTGATATATGAGTAAAGAACTCGTCCGCATAAAAGAGGTATCGGCGGGTTATGACGGCAACATTGTGTTGAGCCGAATCAACCTCACCGTGCGCGAATCGGACTTCATAGGCGTGATAGGCCCCAACGGCGGCGGCAAAACCACCCTCGTGAAGTTGTTGCTGGGTCGTCTGGCACCCGTGGAGGGTACCATAGAATATGCTCCCGAATTGGGCCACATAGGCTATCTGCCTCAGGCCAACGCAACAGACAAGGCGTTTCCCATAACAGTACGCGAGGTGGTCGCATCGGGCCTGCAAGCCGTAAAGGGCATTTTCGGCCGATATGGAGCCGGGGAGCGCGCCAAGGTCGACGCCATCATGAACCGGTGCGGAATAGCCCATTTGGCCGGCAAAACGGTCGGCGAACTGTCGGGCGGACAACTGCAAAGGGCTTTTCTGTGCCGGGCGTTGATTTCGTCGCCACGCATGCTTATATTGGACGAGCCCAACACATACGTCGACAACAAGTTCGAGAGCCAGCTCTATGAGTTGTTGCGCCGGCTTAACGAGCAAATGGCCATTGTAATGGTGTCACACGATCTGGGCACCATTACATCGCACGTCAAGAGCATCGCATGCGTCAACAGGTGCCTCCATTATCACGACTCCAACGTAATAACCCAAGAGGAGCTGAACCAATATGAGTGCCCGATACAGTTGGTAACTCATGGCGAAGTGCCTCACACCGTATTGGAAACGCACAGGAACTGCCACCTCGGATGCTCGGAGGATTAACCTTTTCATGAGGATGATTCCGGCGGTCACCACCCTGTTTTCACAACACCCAACAACCTATATGACAATACATTGGCAGCAGTTACTTAATCTTTGATGTCAGGTAAAGTTTTGTTGTATGATATTGCACGAACGAGCTTTGTCCGACTTACATGGGGATGCGCTTGAGGATGAGCATCCGTTATTTGTTGCCTGTATGAACGGGGTGCGGGATGTTAAGACGGACAGGATGGCATTAAACATTCCGGCTTATAATTGGTTTTGTGATGCAGCATTGAGATGGATGACAGCAAAAGCAAGACATACGAAACTATTTAGCTAACTATAATATCCTCATACCCACCCCGAATACCATCAGCCGGAATTGTATTTCGATACCACAATATATCTTTGAGACGGCATAGTAAAAAAGAATCACATAAAACGTTTTAGCCAACTGGGCTATTCTGATTAGTCAATAAAACAAACGACGGCGCGATATTATCGATCAAGTCGGATAAAGGGAGTTATCGGATGACGTGAGAGTTATTGAGGAAATGACTCATAGGGAAACCCGATAAATAATAGGGACCTTCAGTTGCAAAAACCACCCCTGCACTACCCTATTTTCAAACACATAAACAACATTTTCACAGCATATTACAAGCCTCAATTAATCTTGTACTTTAAGTGACCGAGAAGAGCGTATCATGATTTTACGATACCCGTACAGATGCAGATCCGATACATCTATCTAAGACTGTTTTTTGCGATAATTGAGGTATTTTTTAATTTGATAAACTGAGCTGTTTGCAGCCATTTCAGAGAGATTACAAATCACAGCAAATTGAGGTATATGCAACTATGGCATGAAGCGTGAAAACACTAAAATCAAGCCGAAATACAATACAATAAAACACTGTATTACACAACAATACAGCGTTTATCTAAAGTAACACATCAAGTAACCGAAACATGCTGTTTACAGGCTTCGTATGCCTATGGTTTGATTGTAATAAGGTGTACGCTTTGCCGACTCATTGCAACAGGACAACAAAACGGCGAGGATATACACAGGTACACGGGGCAACCAAGCCACAAAAGCATCCCACCTTGAAAAACATACATCACAAATGCTCTGACATGCTTATAATAAGCACATTACCCACATCACGAACAATATAAAAAGACATGCAAACGCTTGAACAATATCCCTTGCCGCAATAAAACCCAAATCAGTCCGACCGACAAAGGGATAGAAGTCTGCAATCATCCGGCATAAAGAAATGATCCGGCAATTAATAAGTGGGTGAGCAAACAATGTCCGCGAGGAGATAATGTCCGAAACAGGGAACTCGTTTTGCGTCAGTGGGTCGGATTATCGGGCGAAAGAAATGAAAATCAACACAACGAAAAGGCTGAAAACTGCATTACATGTGTAATTACAAATGTAACACAATCGCGTAACGCATTGTTTACATGGCTATTTGTCGTAATATTCAAATTTCCCGTTATCATACAACAATATCACCTTTACCACCTTGGCTTCTTCCTTCGACGTTCTAATTACATTTGTAATCATAGTTTCCTCTTTATCTTCTTCGGATGCCACATTAGTATCAGGTGCTATTTCCGATGAGGGAGACACGCTCTCTTCAGGGGTGTCAACCGTGGGTGATTCGGGGGTTCGGGATGCTTTTGCAGGAGGCTCGGCAACTGTTTTTTCACTGTCTGTAACGGTCGGTATGTCAACTGTTTGTGCAGGCTTATCTAAAGTTGTACTTGAATCGGCAGAAGGGGACGGCATGGCAAGGTTTGCAGCCCCCTGCGGCGTCGGTTCATGGCGGAAGTCATTGTCGTCGTCGAATATTACCGATTCATCGTCAAAATAGTCTAAATCAACTATTTTCGGGTCTTCATAAAGCTCGAATGTATGGTAATTGTCGTTCATGTCGACAGTGTCGCCAGGGGCGTAACTGCCCGCAAAGAGAGAATCGACTTTAAATGAAGCGGTGTTATCGGCTGATTGCGATGACATTATACTGCTTAATGTGTCGCGTCCCTTTAGCTCCGTCTCTCTGAACATAGGACCGTTGCCCAAAAGCAGCCAATCGGGACTGACATCGGGGAAACGCTCCAGCAGACGTACCAGAAAGTCAAATCGCGGCTTATTTCGCCCTGCAAGTATATGCGATATGCCGGAGGGCTGGACGTTCATTATTTCGGCAAAACGTTGCGAAGTGTAACCCTTAGCCGACAAAAGTTGCTCCAATCGTTCTTTCATATTTGTAATTATC
>CAMRVW010000069.1 GCA_947054185.1 uncultured Rikenellaceae bacterium
CGGTACTGCTGTTTATCAGGTTCCGGAACTCTGTATCGGTCGGCAGACGGTAACCCTCGGGGCAGGGATGGGTGTTCCAATTGGACGGATATGTGGACGTGTTCCATGACCCGCTCGGGGTGGCTCCGCCTAACGCCCCGGTGCTGTTCCAGGCCACATTGATGCCCCACTGATAGAACTTACCGTGTGACTCCGCACTCAACTGGCGGTGGTCAGTGAATCCACACCCTATGCGGGCCGACCTGCGGTCGGCCCACCATTCCAGGCAGGCGCGGTCTGAGGAACGAAACCGCATACACTTCCTTGTGTCGGGCCGAGAAACAAGGCCCGAGCGGCCCGCAGCCTCCCCCAAACGGAGGGCCGCACACCACACAGCAATATATAGATCAGTGGCTTAAGCAAACCCGTGAAGCCTATCACTTTCATGCTTTGCCCTCCGCAGGCTCCGTCCCGCTCTCCGTCAGGCTCTGGAGGACGTTGTGTTTTGCTGCTGCGATGCTTCCGTTTTTGTTTGCTGTACTGTTGTTATTGTTTTCCGCATTGTCTCCACACCCTTTCCGCAAGCGACCATGGCCCATATTAGATATCATTTTGACACCCAACTCCAAGTGCCGAAAACGAAAATCAGTTGTAAATGTGTAAGACGCATGTCGAAACACATTTACAACTGATTTTCGTACTTTTACCTTAGTTGTTCCTCAATATCTCAAATCGGGGTCCGAGACCCCTCCCCCGGAAGGGCCGCCGGAGGCAGTTCCCGCAAAATAAGGGGCAGTTCCCGCAATCCCAAACTGCCTCAGCCCCGCCGTCAGTACACCCGTGACTGCGGACGGTTCTCCGCCGCCGCGCCGAAGTCTTTGTTGGGCTGAGAACCCATCATGAGTTTCAAGACACCTCCGCCCATTATGTCGCTGTATGTTATAAAGCTCTTGTGATAAGGTTTGCCGTTAAGCTCTGCGCTCTGAATGTATATGTTGTCCTCAGAGTTACCCTCGGCCTCAACGACAAATGTCTTGCCACCGCCCACCTTCACCGTGGCCCTGTCAAACAAGGGGCTGGCAAGGAGGAATGCGCCATTGGTCGCGTTGGCAGGATAGAAACCCATGGCCGTCAAAACATACCACGCGCTCATCTGACCGGCATCCTCGTTACCGCATAAACCTGCGGGGGTGTCGGTGAAAAACTCACGCATTATACGACGCGCCAATGCAGCACTCTTCCACTGACGGCCGATGTAATTGTAAAGGAAAGGGGTGCTGTGGTTGGGCTCGTTACCCTGCGCATACTGACCTATCAGACCCGAAATGTCGGGCGACGACAACTCGTCGAAATTGGTCGGCACCACAAACAGACTGTCAAGTTTGGTCTCGAAAGCCTCCTCAGAGCCGAACAAAGCTATCAACCCCTCCACATCGTGAGGCACGAGCCATACATACTGCCATGCGGTACCCTCGCAATAATCGTCGTCGCGGTGACGCGATTTGGTGGGATCGAAATCGGGCGTCCAAGTACCGTTCAGACGCTTGCCCCTCATAAAGCCGCTCTTCTTGTCGAAATAGTGAACATAATTCTTCGACCTCTTCATGAAATAGTCGTAATCTTTCTTGTTACCCATCTTGGCGGCCATCTGAGCTATGGCCCAGTCATCTATGGCATACTCCAACGCCTTGGCCACCGACTCACCCTCACGGTCGGCGGGTATGTAACCTATCTTGCGCACATAATCGAGCCCGCGCTGATTGAGGTTGGCGTAATCCTTGGCTGCCTGATAGGCCTTGAGGGTGTCAAAGCCGGGTATGTCACGCAAATATGCCATGGCCATCACAGGTATGGAGTGAAACCCGACCATGCAGTTGTTCTCATTGCCGGCCAAATGCCATACGGGCACATAACCCTGCTGATCGTATATCTTGACGAAGTCGTTCACAAACTCACCTGTGCGCTCAGGCTCGAGAATGGTGTAAAGAGGATTGGCGGCACGATAAGTGTCCCACAACGAGTAAACGGTATATACGTTGCTTACGGTGTCACTATAAATCTTGCCGTCGGCGCCGCGATAACGTCCGTTCACATCGTTAAACAGCTGAGGAGCGAATGCGGTGTGATAAAGGGCGGTGTAAAAGGCGCGCTTGTCGTCGTTGCGCTTGCCCTCTATCTCTATCTTGGAGAGATAACCGTTCCACTTGTCCCATGCCTCTTGAGCCACAACATCGAAATCGCTGTCTTCAAGCTCGGCGAGGTAATTGAGCCTTGCTCCCTCTATGTCCACGGCCGATATGCCCACCTTGGCCACGACGGTCTCCGCCTTTCCGAAGTCGACAAAGGCACGTACCCGCACACCTTTACCTTCGGAGCCGTCAACCTCGCCGCCGCCGTTATATATCCTGATGCCCTTTATGGGAGCCGAGAAATGAGCAGAGAAGAATACGCGCTGATCGGGCGCCCAACCGCGCGAATATCTGTAACCCTCTATGGTGCGGTCATCCACCTGACGAACGAAACCCTCCACCGGCGAGTCCCAGCCTATGCCGCTCTCGAGGTCTATCACGATACCGGCGTCGGCAGTGCCATCGGGATAGTTGTAACGGTGTATGCCGCAACGCTCCGTTGCCGACAGCTCGGCCAATATGTCGTACTTTTCGAGCTTCACCGAGTAATAACCGGGACGTGCCGTCTCGCCGTCATGGCTGTACTTAGACACATAAGAGGCCTGATAACCCTCGTCGCTCACCATCTGCACCGGCACCTTACCTGCCACCGGCATGAACACTATGTCGCCGAGGTCGCCTATGCCCGTGCCGCTGAGGTGGGTGTGCGCAAACCCTTTAACTATCGAGTCGCTGTAATGGTAACCCGAGCACCAGTCCCACCCCTGCGTTATGTTGCTGGGACCGAGCTGAACGCCGCCGAAAGGCACATTGGCCCCCAGGAAGACGTGACCGTGATCGTCAGTGCCTATAAAAGGATCGACATAAGAGCACGGCGTACCGTCTGAAGCGCTCTTGACATTCTCACACGAAACGGCACCGCACAATACAACCGATGCCGCCGCAATGACTAAAAATCTCTTCATTTGTCGCAAATTATTGTTTTTCATACTATCTCTCAACCGCCACACCCCCAAAAATCCGCCGCAAAAAGCCAATAGCACACCCCTCAACCGCCCCGCCCCTGAAAGAGCCCCCGTTCTCACTTCACCGGCTGGTCGCTCATCTCAAACACAAGCTCGCCGCCCGCCATTATATCCTGATGCTTCAAGATATAACCGTCAAGAGGTTTGCCGTTTAGCATCAACGACTTGACATATATATTCCTCGGACTGTTGTTAACGGCCCTTATCACGAACCGCTTGCCGCCCGGCAACTTGATGGTGGCCTTGTCAAACAACGGCGACCCTATGTCATAATCGCCCCCCACCGGATTGACAGGATAGAAACCCAACGAGCTCAACACATACCAGGCCGACATCTGTCCGCAGTCCTCGTTGCCGCAATGGCCCGACGGTGTGGCCCTGTACTGACCCGTAAGTATTTGCCTTACATAACCCTGCGTCTTCCACGCCTGACCCGAATAATTATACAGATAGGCCACATGATGGCTCGGCTCGTTGCCATGCACATACTGCCCTATCATACCCGTCGAGAATATGGGCAGCTTGTCGTCTGCCAACGGCATATAGTTGAACATGCTGTCCATCTTCAGGGAGAACCTGTCGGCCCCTCCCACAATGTCGACAAGCCCGGGTATGTCGTGCTGCACCGACCACATATACTGCCACCCGTTGCTCTCGGTGAAATGCTTGGTATAATCCTTTGCCACAAATGGGTTTATCCACTTGCCATCCTCCCCGCGCGGACGCATGAACGAGCTTGACGGGTCATAGACGTTACGCCAGTTGCGCGCCCTCTTGGCAAACCTCTCGGCCACATCGGTGCGCCCCATGCGCTCGGCCATCTTAGATATGGCCCAGTCGTCGAAGGCATACTCAAGCGTCTTGGAGACAGACTCCTCAGCCCTCTGCCAGGGTATGTAACCCAGCGCCTTATAGTCGCCTATGTTGCGGTAAGAGTCGTAATCGGCAGTGGCCACACACGCCTCAAGCGCCTTTTGTGCATCAAACCCGCCTATGCCTTTAAGATAGGCGTCCGCAATCACCGGCACACTGTGATAACCTATCATCATGTCGGTCTCAGACCCCTGCATGTTCCACACTGGCAGGCGTCCGTGCTGCTCGAAAAAGGCGAGCATCGACAACACCATGTCGCCCACGCGCGAGGTCTGCGTTATGGTGTATAAGGGGTGTGCCGCACGATAGGTGTCCCACAGCGAGAATGTCGAGTAATTGACCCACCCGCCTGTATTGTATGTGCGACCGTCAGCCCCCCGGTAATCGCAATTAACATCCATGAATATGGTGGGGGCAAGCGAACTCTGATAGAGAGTGGTGTAAAAAGTACGCTTGGCATTGTCGTCGGGTGTCTCCACCACAATCTTGTTGAGCTCGACGTTCCACATGCTGTCGGCAGAGCGACGCACATCGTCGAAACTCCGCCCGCCCGTCTCCGCATCGAGGTTCTGTCGGGCATTATCCACACTCACGGGCGATATGGCGGCACGCACCACCAAAGGCTCTGCCAACACGTCCGACCCGAAATCGAAACGTGCGGCATAACCGCGTCCGCCCCCTTTGATGGCACGATGCTGAATGTCGGCCACCGTCACCGAATGTGAAAACCTGGCCACGAAATAGAGCTTCTGACCCTGTGCCCACCCCTCAGAGAAACGATATCCCGACACCGTCACCGAGTCGTCGAGCACAATGCGGCTGTCTGTGGTGGCATCCCAGTTAATGGCACGGTCAAGGTCGAGATATACCGACGGTGTCATGCCCGAGGCGGCATTGTAAGTGTAACGTTGCACACCGCACCTCTGCGTGGCCGTCAGCTCCACCACCGTGCCGTCCTTGTCGAGCCTCACGGCATAATAACCCGGCGAAGCCGTCTCGTTGTCATGCGAAAACTTTGAACCTATAGACCTGTCGAACGGACTGTTCTTGACACCCGCCCGCGTCAGGGCCGGCATGAAGGCGAAGTCGTAAAGGTCACCCGCACCGGTACCGCTCAGGTGCGTCATCGAAAATGAGTTTATCACCGAGTCGGGATAGTCGTAACCCGATATGCGATACCAGCCGCCCCCCTCGTTGTCGGGACTCATCTGCACCATGCCGAAAGGCACCTGCGCACCGGGATAGGTATTGCCGGGTCCCTCGGTACCCATAAAGGGATTGACATACTCCGTCAGAGCCTCCATAGGCTCATCGCTCGGTTTCTCGGCGTTACATGCGGCAAGAGCCGCGGCAAAAAAAGCTAAATAAAACAGTCGTCTCATCGGCGCGATTGCTTTTGATTCATGGTCTTAAGTCGGTCACTCATAGAGAGCGGAGCGGCATAGTCACCCCGTCCCCTTTCGTAATTGGGCTTGTCGCCCATCGAGAAACAGAGACTGCCGCCGGCGTCTATCACCGATGCCGGTATGTAATTGCGATCGTAAGGACGACCATTCAACAAGGCGCTCTCTATGTATATGTTGTCGCAATCGTTGTCAGGCGCCTCTATGGTGAATGTATTGCCGTTTTCAAGATGCAACACCGCCTTTCTGAACAACGGCGAACCGAACATGTAATCGCCGTCTATGGGCGAGAGGGGATAAAAACCCAACGCACTGAAAACAAACCATGCCGAGGTCTGACCGTTGTCCTCGTCACCGCAATAACCGTCGGGAGCAGGGGTGTACATACGCCTCATCACCTGACGGCTCCACCTCTGAGCCTTCCACGGCTGACCGACAAAGTCATAAAGATAAATGGCATGCTGAACGGGCTGGTTGCCGTGGGCATAATTACCCATACCCACTATCTGCATCTCTCTTATCTCGTGTATTGGAAAACCGTAATAGCTGTCGTCAAACACCGGCGGCACGGCAAATACCGTATCGAGCGTGGACGCAAACCTCTCCTTGCCGCCCATGGCTTCGGCCAACCCGGCCACATCGTGCATCACCGACCATGTGTAATGCCAGCTGTTGCCCTCGGTGAAAGCATCGCCCCACTTGAACGGGTTGAACGGACTCTGGAAAGTGCCGTCGGCGTTACGCCCGCGCATCAGGCCGCTCTCCTTGTCGAACACGTTGCGCCAGTTCTGCGCCTGACGGGTGAAACGCTCTATGTCGCGCTTGCCACGGCCTATCTTCTCGGCCACCCTCATTATGCCGTAATCGGCATAGGCATATTCGAGTGTGCGCGCCACATTCTCGTTGACACCCACGTTGTAAGGCACATAACCCAACTTATTGTAATAACCGGCCCCCGCACGACCCACGGATGTTATGGGGCCGGCATTGTCTGCGCTCTTGACCATGGCCTCATAAAGCGTCTCTATATCGTAACAATCGATGCCGCGCATATATGCCGAGGCTATGTTTACAGCCGAGTTGGAGCCTATCATGCAGTCGCGGTGACCCGGACTCATCCACTCGGGCAACCACCCGCTCTCACGATAGGTGTGCACCAACCCCTCCATTATGTGCGACGTGAGTGTGGGATAGAATGTCTCAAGGAATGGGAACACAGCCCTGAAAGTATCCCAGAAGCCGTTGTCCGTAAACATATACCCGGGCAACACCTCGCCGTTATAAGGGCTGTAATGCACCACCTCACCCTTGGCGTCTATCTCGTAAAACTTACGCGGGAAGAGCAAAAGACGATAGAGCGACGAGTAAAAGACCTTTATGTCGTCATACCGGCCTCCGCTCACCTCTATGCGACCCAACTCCCTGTTCCACAGGTCATACCCCTCTTTCTTCACCTGATCGAAACTCTTGTCGCCCATCTCGCGCTCAAGGTTGAGCCACGCCTGCTCATACGATATGAACGACGATGCCACTCGCACCGTCACCTCTTCGCCCTTGGCGGTAACGAAACTCACCACCGCACCGGCATGCCTGCCCTCGGCCTCCGCCGCATTAGCAAGCGTATCGGGATTTTCGCTCCACACCCTCACCTGCTCTATGGGCTTGTCTATGCGCATGACCACATAGTTACGGAAATTGTCGGGCACCCCTCCCGAGTTCTTGGTGGTGTAACCCGTTATCACACCGCGCTCTTTGTCAACCTTGACGGCCGAACCACCGTCAAACATATCTATTATAAGGTGCGACTTGTCGCTCTCGGGATATGTCAGCCTCATCTGCATGGCCCGCTCTGTGGGCGTGAGCTCGGCCGTTATGTCATGGTCGGCCAGATACACGCCGTAATAGTAAGGTGTCGCCGTCTCGGCCTTGTGCGAAAACCAGCTGGCCCTCTTGTCCTGAGAGGCGCCTATAACACCCGTCGTGGGCATAAGCGCAAACTGGCCGTAATCGTTTATCCACGGACTGGGCTGATGCGTCTGTTTGAAGCCGCGTATCTTCTTGGCCGAATAGGTATAACCCCATCCGTCACCCATCTTGCCCGTCTGAGGCGTCCAGAAGTTCATGCCCCACGGATGAGCCACCGCCGGATAGGTGTTACCATTGGATAGCGCATACTCAGAGTCGCTCCCCATCAGAGTGTTGACCCACTCGACAGGATTTTCAACCTTGTCGACAACCACGTTTTGCGCCCCGACCGACATAGCCGATAAAATCGCCGACAGCATCAAAACCAACCTTTTCATACTCATTATCAAGACTTAAGATAAAAACATACTATCAACTCTTCCCCCGCTCTCTCTTCCGGACATTCAAGCCCGCCAACCACACTTTCAATATCCCCGCTTATACGTAAATGCCGCCGCTATTTAACACACCGGCCGTCTCTTTCAGCTTCCCGCGACATCAGACACCCCTTCGCCGAAACCTTCGCCCACCACCACTCTGAGCACCTTATGAAGCACCGTAAACTCGAACGGCGCATAACCCATGGCCTCGCCGTCTATCTCTATCGGGCTTTCGGGTACACTCTCTATGCGGATGACGGCTCCCCGCATGAAACGGGCGAAAGGCACATCGTATATGTGCCCGTTATATAGCTTTTTAATGTAACGCAACAGGTTTATCTTGCCCATCTTTTCTATCACGGTCACATCGAGCAGCCCGTCGTCGGCCACCGCATGAGGCATCTGCTGCATGCCGCCGCCGTTAAACTTTCCTATGCCTATGGCCCCGCTGAAAGCACCTCCGTCAAACACCTCGCGCCCGTCAACCCACACCTTGAAACGGTGATTGTGGTAATTTATCAACGACAGAAACATAACAATGAGATAGAGCCACTTACTGTAAAGCCCCATCTCCTTGACCCTGTTATATCCTCTGTTGACAAAAGCATCGAAGCCCACCCCGGCCACATTGGCCATGTAACGATGCTGATGCACTTTCGACTCGTAAAAGCTCACTTTGGCCACATCCTGCAAGAATGTGCGTCCGCTCTTTATTGCGCGTATCGCATCGGTGTAACGCCTCGGTATGCCATACATCCTTATCCAGTCGTTACCCGTGCCCACGGCAATCACCGCCAGCGTCACATCGCCCACCGCACACTTCTGCTGAATGAAAAGCCCGTGCACGGTCTCATGTATGGTGCCGTCGCCACCCACCACTATTATATGCCGGTACCCCTTGTTGACAGCCTCGACCGCCAACTCGGTGGCATGATATTTTTTCTCGGTAAACACCGCATCGAAGGCGATATCGGCATCTCGCAGATGCTTGCTGACAATAGGCCAGTCGGCCAACCCCTTGCCGCTTCCGGCAACGGGGTTGACTATGGCAAACCAACGCCCGCACAAAAAATCGGGATGAAGCTCCATTGCGACACTATTTCGCAGGAGCGTTCTCTATCGTCCGGCAGAGGAAGTTATAGAACTTGCCCACGCTCTCAATGTTGACCTTCTCGTCGGGAGAGTGCGGGTAACGAATGGTCGGACCGAACGATATCATGTCCAGATTTTCATATACGCTGCCTATGATGGCGCACTCCAAACCCGCATGTATGGCCATCACCTCGGGCTCTTTACCGTACAGTTTCCTGTAAAGCTCTTTCATTGTGGCCAATATGGGCGATGACATGTTGGGATTCCAACCGGGATAACCTCCGGCCGTCTCGGCACGTCCGCCGGCCAACTCGGCAACCGCTCTTATCTGCGCCACAGCCGCATCTTTGGCCGTGTCGACAGAGCTTCGAGGCAACGATATGAACACCACCTCGTCATCCTGGGTCTTGACCACACCTAAGTTGCACGACGTCTCGACAAGCCCCTCCATGGCGTCGCTCATGCGTATCACACCGTTGGGGGTGGCAATAACGGCGCTGACCACGGCACGGGCGCTGCGCTCTGTTATCACCTTACCGCAATCGTCGCACCTCTCGGCCTTGAACGACAGTTCAGGCTCGACTGCGGCAAGCTCGGCCTTGAATATATGCTCGCATTCGGCCACCAACTTCTCGAAATCGCTGCTCTTGCCATCGGCCACCGCAACAACGACGCTGCCCTCGCGCGGGATGGCATTGCGCACATCGCCGCCGTTTATCGACGCCAGCCTGACACCTAACTGACGCATGGCCTTGTCGACAAAACGAGCCAACACCTTGTTGGAATTGCCCCGCTGCAATATTATCTCCATGCCCGAGTGACCGCCCTTCATACCGCCGGCAACGACCTTGTAACATACATGACCGGCAGGTACGCTTTCCCTCTCGACAGGTATGTGCGATATGACATCGACACCGCCGGCGCAACCGACATAAAGCTCGCCCTCGCTCTCAGAATCGAGGTTAAGGAGTATGTCGCCCTTAAGACCGCCTTTCTTCATGCCGAAAACACCGGTCATGCCCGTCTCTTCATCGACGGTAAACAGCGCCTCTATCAGCCCGTGCTCTTTAACCTCCTCAAAGACAGCCAAAGCAGCGGCAGCACCTATACCGTTGTCGGCACCCAAGGTGGTACCGTCGGCCGTCACCCATTCGCCGTCGATATACGGTTCTATGGCATCTTTAAGGAAGTCGAACACTTTATCGTTGTTCTTCTGAGGCACCATATCCATATGGCCCTGCATCACAATGCCCTTGCGACCCTCGTAACCGGGCGTGGCCTCCTTGCGCAACACCACGTTACCGACAGGGTCGACATGACACTCTATGCCATTCTTCTCTGCAAAGTCGACTATATATTTACGCACCCCCTCCTCATGCTTTGACGGATGAGGTATCGAGCACAATGCCGCAAAATGTTTCCACAACGTTTTAGGTTCAAGACCGGCGATATTCTTATTCATAATATTTATTGATTTTTTGATTTTGGTGTGCAATATACTAAATTTTTCAGAAAGTCATATCAAAAAAAGAAACATTCGTCGCTTATGCCGTCAAATTCCTATCCTGCAGGAAGTCAGAGACAGCAAAACCGCCACCACGCCCGGACTCTGCCCCGGCGCCATCAAAAAGGGGATCCGTGACACCCTCGGGTAAGAATCAAAGAAATCAAAGAACCAAAGTATTAATATTTAGCGGACACAACGCATACTCCGGCCAAGCCGCTTATCATCGTGACCATCATTCAACCTGCTGCCATCGAAGTACAAGTAATACGCGCTGCCAGAAAGATACTCAACTGACGACCAATAGATCCCGTACGTACCAGCAACGCGTAACGAACCGTCCGTATTACGCCAACCGACAGCGGGAAACTCAACTGAATTAGAGATTTTCCCGCATAGCCTTTATGCCGACAGTTTTTTGTCCGCACGACTTTGGGAACGACCTTATCTTGCCATAAGGTTTTGATATGTAAGGTTTTTGTCCACATTTCTTGGCAAATTATTTTTGTGCTCCGCAGTTTTTCGCCCGCAGGCTTTCGCGCCGGCAGGGCGGCCGAGTCACGAGGCCGCAACGGGCCGACCCTCCCCCCAGGAGGCCCGTAACCCCGCCAAGTAATTATTTGCAGAGACTAAAGCACCTCCCGCCGCCCAAGACCTTCGCACCTTGCCTCCCGGGCTCGGCCCGAAGCTCC
>CAMRVW010000070.1 GCA_947054185.1 uncultured Rikenellaceae bacterium
TATTACTATGCGGGAATGCGGCCCTCCGTTGGGCGGAGGCTCCGGGCCGCTCGGGACTCGTTCCTCAGCCCGAAACAAGGAATAGGCTTACGGCATACTCCGTAATGCCGAGGATAAGGAAGAGTGTGCGGTTTTCGTTCCTCAGACCGTTGTGGGCCGACCTGCGGTCGGCCTCATGGGGTGCGGATTCGGGAGTGTCAGGAGTGTGGGGGATGTGATTTAAGCGTGAGGCAGGAGAGCATGGGCGGCTTGCGTGGGTTACGCAGAGAACGTGCCTTTTGCGTGACGGAGAGCGGAACGGGGCCTGCGGAGGGCTGAGGCGGGGAGGTGATGTGCTTCACGGATTTACTTAAGTCACCGACCATATAATGCTGTGCGGTGTTGCAGCCCTCCGTTGGGGGAGGCTTCGGGCTGCTCGGGCTATCGTGCCTCAGCCCGGCACAAGGAATGTGTGCGGTTTCGTTTCACTCAGACCGCGTCTGCCAGGTCGGCCGCATTGTGGAGGAGATCGGGGGCGTGATGAAGTTCGGGCGTGGTGGGTGAAAGAGACTGGCGGCACCTTGGGTTGCCGGTACGTGCCTTTAGCCTGACGGAGCCATGAGCCGAGCCTGCGGGGGCAAGGCGAGAGGGTCTTGGGTGGCAGTTGGCTGCCTTAGTCACTAAGCTATAATAACCAAGCGGGGTTACGGGCCTCCGTTGGGGGATTTTCTGCCCACCGCGAGGGTCGGCCCGCCCATGCCTCGTGTCTCGGCCGTTATGCCGGCACAAGAGCATACGACGCAAAAACCTTGCAAAGCTAAAAAAATGTTGATACGGAAGCCATGGGAGGCGGAAACTGCGGGGCAAAAGCCTTTCACTGCAAAAGTAATACGTGGACAAACCTCTGATTCAGTTGGAGTTTCCCGCTGTCGGTTGGCGCAATACGTACAGTACGTTGGGCGACGCGGGTACACACGGCAACTATTGGTTGTCGGTTGCAAGAAGTTCTAACGACGCGTATCGTCTGTTCTTCCCAGGCAGTGATTTGAACGTGAGTTGGTACGATAGGCGGTACGGTTTTAGTGTGCGTTGTGTCCGCCAATGATTAATTCTTTGGTTCTTTGATTTATTTGATTCTTACCCGATGTCACGGCCCCTTTTTGATAGCCTGACGTGGCGGGTTGCACGAGGTGACGTGATCTTGCTATAAGGGAAGCGGGGAAGAGTATGCGGCTAAAGGTTCGAGAATATCTCCCATCCGCGTTCTGCCTGGGTTGCGAGCATCCGATATCCGCCCGTTGTCAGCGCATGGGCGCGTCTGCCGTGGCGCAGGAAGAGAGTGTCGCCGGGGTTATATACCAGGTCGAAGAGCATGTGGTCGGCCGTCAGTGCGGAGTAATCCATGTCAGGGGCGGCGTCCGTTGCCGGATACATGCCGAGAGGTGTGGTGTTTATTATGAGGTGGTGGCTTTCTATCATCTGAGGAGTCAACTCGTCGTATGTCAGAGTGGTGTCGCTTTTGTGACGCGATATGCTCAGGTGGTTTATGCCGAGACTCTTAAGGGCGTAACATACCGCTTTGGATGCTCCGCCGGTGCCCAATACGAGGGCGTCGGGTCGGCGTGTGCCTATCATTCCTGTGAGCGAGTGACGAAAGCCGTAAAGGTCGGTATTGAAGCCTTCGAGGCAGATGCCGTTGCCTGTCTTGCCCCTGTAACCATCTATGCGGCTCACCTTTACGCAGTTGACGGCGCCTATGGCAGCTGCCTCGTCGTCTATGCGGTCGAGAAAGGGTATGACTGCCTGTTTGTGCGGTATGGTGACGTTAAATCCGCGCAGGGTGTCGTCGGCTTTTATTGCCTCGGGCAGCATGTCGATGCTCTCTATGGGGGTGTTGTAATAGCGCCATCCGTCGAGATTTAGGGCGGCGAATTTGGCTTCGAAATAGCGTTGCGAGAAAGAGTGCCCCAAAGGGAAGCCTATGAGCATCAACGAGTTCATGTTACATCACATATTTTATCAGCAAAAAGCCGCCTATCAGCAAAACGGTGAAGGCTATGGCCAGCAGGTTGAAATATTTGTCTATGAAGCTCTTGATGGATGGCCCGAACCGCCATATCAGCCACGATATCAAGAAGAAACGTGCGCCGCGGCTTACTATCGAGGCTATGATGAATATGGGGAAGTTGATGTTGAACACGCCCGAGGTTATGGTTATCAGCTTGTATGGTATGGGTGTGAATCCGGCGGTGAATACCAACCAGAAGCTGTATTGTTCATACATCATGCGCACCTCTTCATACACCTGATGGGTAAAGCCGGGTATGTTGGCAAAGAAGAAGTCGGCAAACGGGGTGAACTCTCCCGCGCTGTCGAGCCATGCCAGGTGGCCTATCAGATAGCCTATCACGGCGCCAACGATTGACCCCGAGGTGCATATCAGCGCATATTTGAACGATTTTGCGGGACGTCCCAGACACAGGGCTATCAGCAGCACGTCGGGCGGTATTGGAAACACGCTCGACTCGGCCAATGCCAGCACGAACAGGGCGGCACCTCCCCACGGAGTTTCGGCCCAGTGGAGTATCCAGTCGTATGTGCGTCGTAATATGTTGGGGCGTTTTGTCGCCGATGGTTGTTCGATTGTTTCGGGCATGATGCGGGGTGTTGTTTGGTTGTCGTCCCTCAGGGCAGGGGTATGCGACAGAAAAATGCGACTCGTTGAAGTCGCACTCGGTCAGTATTCCTCTTCGTTGAAGAAGAAGTCGTCTTTACTCGGATAATCGGGCCAGATGTCCTCGATGCTTTCGTATATTTCGCCTTCGTCTTCTATTTCATTGAGGTTTTCGATCACTTCGAGAGGGGCCCCGGAACGAACTGCATAGTCGATAAGCTCCTCTTTCGTCGCGGGCCATGGTGCATCCTCCATTTTAGAGGCCAATTCTAATGTCCAGTACATATTGTTTGTTTTAACATTTTACTATTGACCCCGCAAAAATAATAAAAAATCTTTAAAATCATTATTTTATTGAATTTTGTGTGGGAGGATTGTTGTGTTTTACTCTAAAATTGATATGTGGCGTCGGTTGTAAGGCTGTGTAAATCGAGGCGTCCATAACTTTTAAGCACATGTACAAACGTATCTCGAAATCGCATCTTTATATTAAGGTGTCGTTTCGGTTATTGTTTCAGCCACTCCAGCTCGGCATGCGATTCTGGCGGCAACGAGTCTATGAACGATGCCGTAAGGGCGGTGTGGCCTGCCTTGTTGAGGGTTGTGAGCATGAAGGTCATGGCCGACAGGGTGGTGTGGTCGCACCGCTCCCTGACAGGTTCGATAAGAGACAGCAGCTCTGCGGCCTTACGGGGTGTCACATGGTGCGATGAGGCGGCGCGGGCCACCGACATGAGGGCGGCGTGGCTTGTCAGCACATCTTCGGCAATCAAAGGGGATGCAGCCTCGACAATGCCTGTCACCTTTGAGAGCAGAGCCTGTGCGGCGCAGTCGGCAATCTCGACGGTGCGGCAGTTGCGCATCCATCTCTGCGCCTTGTCTCGGTCGAAGGCAGTCGGGTCGGCGATGTAAACGGCGGCCAGTCGGTGGTCTCTGACGTTGCTCTCGAAGAGTGTGTCGGCAAGCGGTTGGCACGGAGCATATTGCGACGCTATCAGACGTATGTCGGCCAGCGAGGTACCGTAATTGAGGAGCCGTCCTTTGCCGGCGCCCTCCATGCGGGTCATGGTATCGACGGTCATGCCGTTACGGCAGCGATAGAGCCGTGCGTTAACCTCGGCTTTCAATTCTTCTGTGGTTTTCATCGGGAAAATATGATGTTCGTTACCGCTGAGGGGCTGTCGGCATAAAAAAATGATCGCACCAAACCCAAAGCTATTGGTTACAAAAATATATTTATTATCTTTACCCGCAAAATAAGATGAAAGTCGCCATAGTAATACTCAACTGGAACGGCGAGGCCCATTTACGGCGCTTTTTGCCGTCGGTGGTGCGCCACACGCCGGAGCAATATGCCGAGATAGTCGTTGCCGACAACGGCTCGTCTGACGGTTCGTCGGCTTTTGTGAGAGAGTCGTTCCCGGGTGTGCGTCTTTTGTGTCTCGACCGCAATTACGGCTTTACGGGCGGATACAATCGTGCGTTGGCGGAGTTGGAGGCCGATTGGTTCGTGCTTCTCAACTCTGATGTCGAGGTTGCCGACGGATGGCTCGCTCCGCTTGTGGAAAGGGCCTCTTCCGATGAACGTATCGTGGCCGTGATGCCCAAGATATTGAGCGTCGACTCTCCGCAGATGTTTGAATATGCGGGTGCGGCCGGCGGTCTTATTGATATGTTGGGTTACCCCTATTGCCGCGGGCGGGTGTTGAGAGAGACGGAGGTTGACCGAGGACAGTATGACAGTGCTTGCGAGGTGTTTTGGGCCTCGGGTGCGGCCATGCTGGTAAAAGCCGACGCCTATCGCTCTCTGGGCGGGCTTGATGAAGATTTTTTCGCTCACATGGAGGAGATAGACTTCTGTTGGCGAGCTAAAAACAGCGGCATGAGCGTGTGGGTGGAGCCGCGATCAAAGGTTTACCACCTGGGAGGAGGCACTCTTTCGAACGAATCGCCGCGCAAGTTGTTTTTGAACTTCCGCAACAATCTGGCGACGCTTTACAAGAATCTGCCGGCGGGGCGGTTGTTTGCGGTGATATTCGTGCGTATGTGCCTTGACGGAGCGGTCGGGTGCGCCTATCTGTTGAGCGGTCGTTTCAGCCGTTTTGCAGCTGTGGTCAAGGCTCATGCGGCCTTTTACTGCATGTTGGGGCGGCTCAAGCGCAAACGTCGTGCGATAGCCCATCCCGGCGGTACGCCCACGGGTATGCGTGGCTTTATAGGCTTTATGGCCTTAAGGCGAGGCAAGAGGGCGTGACGTGGTGTTTTTGCGGAGATGAGGGCTTGGCATGAGCCGGAGATAGTGCATGTGCTTTCGGCTCGATTTTTGCGACGCGCTTCCGTCAAGACAAAGGGGAGATATGTACGCTTTTGATTATGGTAAGCTGAAAAGAGTTGATAACCAGTGTGATAATAACACGATAATATGTATAAAAAGATTATTACGTTGATTGCGGCCTTGGCGGCCCTTCCGTCGTTTGGCAGGCAGGTCGAGCGGGGCAGGGGCTTGTCTTATGATGAGGCCGTGGTTATGCTTTTGGAGTATAACAATCAGGTGCGCGCCGACCGTTACAATGAAGAGGCTCGTCTGAAAGAAAAGAAAGCTGCGGCTGGTCTGCGTTATCCGAGTTTGTCGCTTTCGGCCAATTATACATTCATGTCCAAGAAGATAGCCGTCGACATGAACGACATGAAGGCGCCCGTGGCCGGGGTGCTCGGTCAGTTGCAGCTGCCCATACCTCCGGCCCTTACCGGTCAGCTCATGGCGGCCGACTGGAGCCTTCCGTTGCAGGAACGCGATTTTGCCGTTGTCGGCGCCACTCTCAAGGTGCCCATATACACCGGCGGCAAGATCAATGCCGCCAACCGTGCCGCCCGCATAAACATAGAGGCGAGCCGTTATCAGTCGGCAGGTAACCTCAACGGCCTTTACACCCAGCTGGCAGAGCGTTATTACGGTCTGGCGTTGGCTTATCATGTGGTGGACGTGCGTCAGCAGGTGGTCATGGGCATGGAGAAGCACCTTGCCGATGCCAAGAAGCTCGAAGAGAACGGCATGATAGCCCGCGTGGAGAGGCTTTATGCCGAGATGAAGCTCTCTGAGGCGCGCGCCGAGCTCAAAAAGGCCCAGGCCCAGGCTCAGACTGTGGCAGCGGCCCTTAACGGCATGATAGGGAGCGACGAGAAGGTGGTGCCCGTCACCTCCATGTTCGTGCTTTCGTCATTGGAAGAGGTGGACTATTTCAAGGCACTCGCGGCGGAAAACAACCCTATGCTGAAGCAGGTCGACATGAAAAAGCAGTTGGCATCGGAGGCCGTCAAGGTGGAGCGAGCCAATTTCATACCCCAGATAGCGGCCGTGGGCGGCGTCGACATTGTCAATTACAATCTCACCAAGATGGCTCCACGTTGGGCCGTGGGAGCGGGGTTGTCATTCAATATATTCAACGGTCTCAACCGCGAGCACCGATACTCGGCCGCCAAGCTGACGGTAAAGCAGGTGGAGGCGATAGAAGATCGTGTGAGTGTCGACATCAACACGCTGATAGACAAGTTATACAACCAGTTGGCGAGCGTTTCGGAGCAGATAGATGCCAGCGACGCCACCATAGTTTTTGCCGAGGAGTATCTGCGCATAAAGGCCCGAGCCTTTGCCGAGGGTAACGCATCGTCTTCCGATGTGGTCGATGCCCGAATCAATCTGGCGGCAGCCAAGATAGCCCGTTTGCAGTGCGCCTATCAGTTCGACCTTCAGTTGGCCGGTCTGCTTGAGGCATGCGGTGTGAGCGACAGGTTCATAGAGTATCGGTCAAAGCCCGGTTACAGACCCGTAAACTAATTGAAAACAGGCTTTTATGGCCATTCATCTTAACAAAAACACATTAATAGATATATGAAACGCAGTAATGTCTTTGTTTTAGTGCTGATTGTCGTTATCGCGATAGCGCTTGTGGCGGTGGTTGCATGGTATATGTACCGTCCCTCGACCATCATATTGCAGGGCGAGGCCGTCGCTCAGTCTTACAAGGTGTCGTCAAAGCTGATAGGGCGTGTCGACTCTCTGAAGTTGCGCATGGGCGACAGGGTGCACAAGGGCGACTTCATATTCTCGTTGTCGACTCCCGAGGTCGACGCCAAGTTGCAGCAGGCCAAGGCCATATTAGAGGCCGCATCGGCAAAGGACGCCATGGCCAACAAGGGGCTTCGTCCGCAAGAGGTCGACGCCGTCAAGAGCATGTGGCAGAAGTCGCAGGCCGGTCTTGCGTTGGCAAAGGCCACATACGACCGTGTGAAGAACCTCTATAACGAGGGTGTCGTTCCGGCGCAGAAGCTCGATGAGGCCGAAGCCAACCTCAAAGTGTCTCGCACAACCGAGCAGGCGGCTCACGCACAATACCTTATGGCCCGTGAAGGTGCCCGCAAAGAGGACAAGGCGGCTGCGTCGGCCCTTGTGTCGCAGGCTCGAGGCGGTGTTGCCGAGGTGGAGGCCTATCTGAAGGATGCCTATCAGTATTCGCCCATTGACGGCGAGGTCTCTTCGGTCATTGCCGAGGAGGGCGAGCTTGTCAATGCCGGTTATCCTGTGGTGACGCTCATAGACCTGCATGACATGTGGCTGTCGTTCAATGTTAAAGAGACGCTTTTGCCAAAGATAAAGAAAGACATGGTAATAGAGGTGGATGTGCCTGCCTTGGGACGCACCATAAAGACCCGTGTCAGTTACATAGGGGTGCAGGCCCAGTATGCCACATGGTCGGCAACACGCTCGCAGGGCGAGTTCGACATACGCACGTTCGAGGTGCGTCTTACACCGCTCGATTATACCGACGGTTTGCGTCCCGGCATGAGCGCATTGTTTAATGTTACATCGCTCTAAGGCATGAGGATTTGCAGAGGATTCGGGTTCACGCTAAGGCGGGAGTTGGGCAAGTTCGGTAAACTTGCCACCTTTGCCGTCATGGTAACGGTGTTCCCGTTGATGTCGTTGTTGTTTCTGGCCGCTCTTTTCGAGAACGGTGTGCCGCGCGATTTGCCCGTGGCCGTGGTCGACAATGACGCAACGCCGCTTTCGCGTCAGGCCGCCCGCATGATAGATGCCGGTCAGTTCGCCAAGTTGGTGGCCAGCCCCGCGTCGGTGGACGAGGCCAGGGGCATGATGCTCGAGGGGCGCATAGATGCCGTGGTGGTGTTGCCGCGCGATATGGAGCGGTCGGTGATGCGCGGTGAGCGTGTCTCGGTGCCGGTGTTCATCAACGGTTCCAACCTTTTGGTGGGTTCTCTGCTCGAGAAAGATCTCTCGACCACTTTGCAGACATTCTCGACAGGCATAGAGATACAGAAGCTCCAGACCAAGGGGATGACGGCCGAGGCGGCTTATGTGGCGGCCATGCCGGTGACATTCGACAAGCACATACTATTCAACCCGTACACCAGTTACGCCTATTACATAATGCCCGGTTTCATGTCTATGATGTT
This sequence comes from uncultured Rikenellaceae bacterium, assembly GCA_947054185.1. Lineage (GTDB taxonomy): Bacteria > Bacteroidota > Bacteroidia > Bacteroidales > Rikenellaceae > CASDZP01. The sequence goes on from CAMRVW010000070.1 coordinate 8,126, forward strand.
GTTCTTCTTCGCAATACTGTCGACGGTATTTTCCATAGGGTTGGAGCTTAAGCGGGGAACGGCATTCAAGTGGCTGTCGGGAGCGGGTCATTCGATGGGCACCGCGTTGGTGGGTAAGATGTTGCCTTATACGTTGTGGTTCTGGCTGTTGTCGTTCGTTATGATGTACCTGCTTTACGTGCGTATGGATATGCCGATGAACGGCTCTTTCGCCATGTTGGTGATAGCCAATTTCCTGCTTATAGCGGCCTATCAGTGGATGGGGGTGCTTATTGTGACGGCAACGCGCGGTTTGCGTCTTGCGCTCTCCATATCGGCCGGTTACTCTGTGCTTGCCTTTTCGTTTTCGGGTCTTACATATCCCTTTATAGGCATGAACGAGGTGGTGGCCACTTTGGGTAAGGTGCTCTTCCCGTTCACGCATTATCTCGACATATTCGTCGACCAGTCGATGCGCGGGGCTCCGGTATGGTATTCGCTCGGCGATGTTGCGGTGTTGTGTCTGTTCGTGCTTGCCGGCATGGCCTCGATACCGTTTCTGCGGGTGTTGTGCAAAGACCAAAGGCAGTGGGGCAGACTTTAACATAAAAGGTTATTTTGCCAATGAATGGAATAAACAGATATTTGTATGTGGCTCGCAACGAGTTTGTTGCCATGTTGCGTGACGGTGGCGTCATGCTTATAATGCTTGGGGCCATATTCATCTATTCGACCCTTTATACGTTTGTTTATCGTAACGAGGTGGTGCGTAATGTGCCCATTGCCGTTGTCGATCTCGACGGCACCGAATCGTCGCGTGAGTTCATCAGACGGTTGGACGCCTCTCCCAACGTCACGGTCGCTTATCAGACGACCGATTTGGAGCAGGCGCGTCAGTTGTTTTACAGTCATAGTGTCTATGGCGTGTTGTTGTTGCCGGGTGAGTATGAAAAGAAGATATCGTCGGGCGGGCAGGCCGTGGTGAGCATATATGCCGATGCCAGTTATTTTCTGATGTACAAGCAGTTGTTTTCGGCTGCCACGTCGACAATAGGTTATCAGAACATAAAGATAGAGTCGGCGCGGTTTATGGCGGCGGGCATGGACGGTCGCTCGGCCGTGGCGCTTGCCGACCCTGTGGAGGTGAAGGTGACCAAGCTCTATAACAGGGTTGAGGGTTATGCCACCTTTGTAATGCCGGCCATTATGGTGCTGATATTGCAGCAGACATTGCTCATAGGCATAGGTATGGTCAACGGCACCATGACCGAACGCAATTTATGGAGACGCTATCGCAAGAAGAGCCGCCATTTCTCATCGCTGTTGGTGTTGTTGGGCAAGGCGACGGCATATGTTTTCTTTGCCTCTATAGTATGCTTCCTCGTTTACGGTGTCTATTACAAGATATTGGGTTATCCGGTGCTCGGCAATGAGCTTGACTCGATATTGTTTTTTGCACCTTACCTTTTGTCGGTGGTATTCCTCGGCATAGGGGTGTCGATGTTGTTCCGTTATCGCGAGACGGCCATCATAACGCTTGTGGCGTGGTCGGTGCCCTTCTTGCTCCTCAGTGGCGTGTCATTCCCGATGGAGGGTATGCCGTCGTGGCTGTATTCGATGGGGCAGATGTTGCCATCGAGTTCTGCCATAACTGGTTACATACGCCTTAACGTCATGGGGGCGACGCTCGACGATGTAAGGGAGGAATATTTGTGGCTGTGGGTGCTTGCCATATCTTATTTCATCTTCGCCGTGCTTATGATACACTTCAAGTTCAAGATGTTGAACCATCGTTTGCAGGCCGAGTTGGATGCTGCCGCGGCATCTCCTGCCGCCGTCGGTCATATAGGCACCGATGACAGGAGCGCCTTCTCGGGCAGCGGTCACAGCGACACTCGTGTGGTGGAGTTGTCGGGTGAGGCCAAGAGCGACAGCGATGACGATGACAGCCGGAGTGTTCGCGAGGAGAGGTCGGGCGGTAAGCGTGTCTTCTCTGACAAGCTCAGGAGCGACACTCGTGTGGTGGAGTTGGGCGGCAAGAGTGGCGATGACGATGATGTCAAGGCCAAAGATGCCGGTAAAGATGAAATATTTGTATGATAATTTGCAGAATAAGATAATTGTTCTTACCTTTGCATCGCAATCGGAAAAAAGGTTGCTTCACGGTGGATATAGCTCAGTTGGTTAGAGCGTCGGATTGTGGTTCCGAAGGTCGTGGGTTCGAGACCCATTATCCACCCCAAGGTTAGTGAATCTCACCTCAGTAAACGAGGTGGGATTTTTTATGCGCGAACCGTGGCGGGGCTTTATTGCGGTTTGGCGTAAGGGGGTGGAGTGTTCAGCCGGGGTTTTATTGTCCGAACGTGGGCATGGCTGTCAGGGCGGGTTTTACTTGGGTCTCGGGTCTGTGAAGAGAGCGGTTTAAGCCAAGGATGACGAGAGTCGGTTTTCGTCGCAGAGGAGCGGAGAGCTTGCGCTTTGAGTGTAAAGGGGAGGTTTAGAGGCGGGGACGATGGTATTTGTATTATTTTGTTCTCGGCAGGTTGTGTCGGGACTGAAAACATGATTGGTTATGATTATATTCGGAGTAAGAGAGTCTGCCGGCGAGGCTATGGAGTCTGATGTGACGTGTCCGGGATGCGGTGATAGCCTTTATGCTGTTCCCGTTTACAAATATTTCCACGTATGGTTCATACCGTTCTTTCCTGTCGGCAAGAGGTATTCGATGGTTTGCGGCTCTTGCGGAGGATTGTTCAATCAGGTGCGTATACCGTACGGCAAGCTGCCAAAACAGCGGGCGCCGTGGTGGACATTCTCAGGCCTTATGCTGA
>CAMRVW010000071.1 GCA_947054185.1 uncultured Rikenellaceae bacterium
ACGGAGCATCCCTTTATATTTTGCTGCACTGTTTCCGCACCCTTTCCGCGATGGTCATGGCCCATTTTGAATATAATTAAGGCACAAAATCCCCAGGGCCAAAAACGGAAAATGTGATAAAGGTGTGAGACCTTTGTCGAAACACCTTTATCACATTTTCCGTACATCTGTTCTTAGTTTGTCCTCAAAAATATCAAAATGGGGTCTGAGACCCCTCTCCCGGAAGGGCCGCCGGAGGCAGTGCAAGCAAAATAACCGCAGTTCCCGCAAAACAAAACGGCAGTGTCGGCAAAACGATGGTTGTCACTGCCTGGCTGCGGGTGTCCGTTTGGGTACCCTTATTGCGTTATCTCGTTTTATCTCGGTTATGAGGGTGTTGCGTATGCTGTCGACGTTGTGGTCTATCTCTCCGAAGTCGGCCTTTTTGAGTTTTGCTTTGGTTACCTTGAAGTCGAAGTCGTCGAGGTCGCCGAATATGTCGACGCCGAGCTTGAACGGTATCGGCGACTTGATTACCGATATGTTGTACTTGAAGTCGATGTCGAGGTTGTCGGTTATTGTCTGAGTGCCGCCCACAATGGCCCTGTAACGGTCTATCTCAATCTCGAAGGGAGGTACGTCTATGCGGCCCTCCCGTGCCAACAGACTGACGGCCAAGGTGTCTATCATGTTACGCTTTTTGTTCTTGAACATAAGCATGCGCGATATCTTGGTGAATGTCTCGGTGTCGAGCAGCACCATGTTGTTGCCGTTGAGTGTCACCACACCCTTTAGCGACGGCATCTTTATGGTCATGTCCTTGTTGAGATTGCCTATCACTGCGGCACTCAGGTCGACGTTGCCTTCAATGTCCTTTATCATGGGAGTGACCTCGACAATCGACGGCATCAGCTTGCTTATCTGCGATATGTCAATGTCGTCGGCGGTGAGGTAAGCCTTGAGATATGCTCCGCGGCGGTTGTTGGCCCTGTAATAGAGCTGGGCGTTCATCTCTGCGCCCAAGCCGTGCATGTTGAAGTTTTTGAGCCTCAGGGCACCCCTGTTGACATAGGCGGCACCTTTGAGACGGGTGAATATAAGGTCTGCAAACCGCAGGGTGTCGACATCTAACGACAGGTCCATCTTGACGCCCCGCGGCACCATAAACACTGTCAGGGTGGTGTCGCCCTCCGCTTTTGAAGCCTTGGCCATGTGCTCGCCGTTGACAATATCCTCTGCCGACACCCGTTCGCTCTCAGCAGGCCTCGTTATGGCGACCACGGTGGAAGAGCCGCCCTCCGACGCGGTTATCTCGGCCTCCACCATGTTGGCATATTCGGCAGCGGCATCGAGCGCGGCCATCAGCTCGTTGGTGTTGATGTTGCGAGACGATATGCTGACGTTACCCTCCAGACGGCTCCGTTTGTTGCCGAACAATACTTTGAGCAGGTTGTCTGTCCACCCTGTCACCGTTATGTCAGAGCTTCCCACCGTCATGCGCGCGCGCCTTAGCGTTATGCGCGAGCCGTCTATGCTGGCTGTCGACACCGGCATCTTTACAACCAACGGGAATATGTCGGAATAAAACTCGAACCCGGCAAACCCGACGCCTCCTTTGAGGTGCCAGTCTATGGCGCCCCTCTGCGATGGAGCCAGAGCCGTCAGCTTGAAGCCGCTCTTGTATAACGACACATAGGCGTTGGTCAGCTGTGACGATGCTTTCAGCGAGTCGGTGTTGATGGTGCCTGTGAAGAGCGGACGCTTGCTGTGAGGTGCTGACGGCTCCATCTTGAGCGACACCTTAGAGCTTCTCACCGATCCGTCGAGCGTGTCTGTTATGTGGGCGTCGAAGCTGGCTATTGCAATCTCGGCATATACCGTCGAGAGGGTGGTGGTGTCGGGTGCGCGTCGACTGTCGGCCTTGAGGTTGATGCCTGCCAGATTGATGCGGGTGCCGTTCCGCGACCTGAAGCCCATGCCGTTTAGATATACGCTTGCCGTGAGGTTGGAAGTGTCTGGTGCGAGCTTGCCTTTGTCGACCGAGCGTCCGAAGTTAAACTCGCCTGTCTTCATGCTGGCGTAAAAATAGCTGCTGTCGGGCGTCGGTGTGCGGTGGCTGTCATAGGCTATGGTCACGTTGTCAAACTTGCTTATACCGTCAAGCCACATGGCGCCGAAATCTTTCTGCCTCAACTCGCTGAGCTTGAAACGTCCTTTCATGCAGGTGCTGTTTTTGCCTCGCAACACCATGCCGTCGGCCAGTGGAAACACAGACGTTATGCCCGTGAGGTCTATGTCACCGTCGACATCGAACTTCACGGCGGGGTCGCCCAGCAGGTTTATCGCCTTGGCAGTCATCTTAATGTCGGCCGGGCCGCTCACAAGCTCGAGTTTCTTTATCTCGGCATGCGAGTCGCTCTCTTTCATGGGGTCTATGAAGGCTGTTATCTCGGCATCGAGACGGTCAACCCCCAACGGCATCTTGTCATAGTGAAACGATGCGTTGTCAATCCTCATGCGGGCATCTATTGTCGGCAATATGTTTTTGCCGTAAAAGCCCTCCATGCGGGCTGTCAGCAGTGTGCTGCCGTCCGATTTCATGCCCACGTCCTTGCGCAATATGCTCGACGGCACATACGATAGCACCTCGGCGAACGACGATGCCTTAACCCCGAATCCCACTTTTACGGCCACACGCCTTGCCACGCTGTCGCCCCTTAGTGTTCCGGCGGCCCCGAAGCCTAAGGCGCCCACCTTGAAACGGGCGGTGTCTATGCTGAGCAACAGCGAGTCGGGGTTGTATCTCAATTGGGAGTTGATGTTGAGCGACACGCGGCGCATCAGAAGCTCGCCCGCCTGCCACATGATAAGGTCTTTGAAGTCGACACGTGCTTTCACGGCACTGAACCTCTCAGACAATATGCCCGACATCTTTATGCCTATGCTGTCGGTCGAAGCGTAAAAACGGTTGCTCCGGTCGTCTATCACAACGCGTCCGCGGTCTATGATGAACCTTTTGACGGCTAAGTCGAACTTCACCGTCGAGCTGTCGGCCTGCCGGCTGTCAGAGAGGCGGAATACCGACAGAGCCGAGCGCCCCGTGGAGTCGACATAGAGATATATGTCGGGCTTTGTCAGTTTCACGCGTCCCACCCTCACCTTGTTTTTGGTAAGGTATGCCACAGGGTTTACGGCGGCCACCGCACGGTCAACCCTCACAAGGGGCTCGGGCGTCCAGTCGGGCGATATGCTCAGACTGTCTATGGCCACCGAAAAACGCGGAAATGTCGAAAAGAATGTCAGGTCGACGCGCGCCACCTTCACATCGGCGTCTATATATTGCGCTGCCAGACGGTTAACCACCGGCGTTATCTTCTCGGGCGTGAATATGAAGTTTATGACCAAAACGATGGCTATCGTCACAATGGCCACGATGGTTCCGAGTATGGCCAACCCCCGTTTGATTCCTTTTTTTACTCCCGGTTTCATGTCGTTGTCTTTGTCGCCGGGAAATATTGCCCGGCAAGATGGTGAATAAAATGTTGTTTTATGTGAGAAAGGCCAAGAGACGTTAACATGCTCTTGGAAATATTGCTTAAAACTTCGGATGCGACAACAGCTTAACGAACACCCCTGTCATATCGGTGTTTATGACAAAGGGCAATAAGAATCCGAATATGGCGCCCCAAATGTGTGCTTTGTGGTTTATGCCGTCACCGCCGCGCTTACCCAAATGGTTCTCGTAAAGCAGGTAACATACGGCAAACACTATGCTCGGCATGGGTATCACCCCCATAAGCAATATCTTGCCCCACGGGTCGGCCGTCACAGAGGCGAAAAGCACTGCCGACACAGCCCCCGATGCCCCTATCGAGTTATATTGCGGGGTGTTGCGAAACCTTACAATGTCGGGCACTGACGACACCGCCATGCCGCCGAAATATAGCACCAGAAACCACGCCGTCGGGCTATGGCTTATCGCAGAGAAAAACGACTCGACATAACCGCCGAACGACCACAGCACGAATGCGTTTATGAACAGGTGCATGAAGTCGCCGTGCACAAAACCGTGCGTTATGAGTCTGTGCCACTGCCCCTTTTTTGTCATGGCATAGGGGTTGAGCGACAGACCGTAAAACAAACCGGCGTTGTTGAAACACAACACCGATACCAAAACCGTCACCGCGACGATGATAATTGTTACCGATACACTCATTGCTTATCTTGTTTCCACTCGTTCTTAAAAAGCCACCATTCCATCCCCGCCGTTTGCACTTCCGCTCCTTTGTCCCCGGCATTTTTACTCTCCGGAACCATTTGTCTCTCCCGCTCCATTTGTCCGCTTATCTTGGTTTTAACCGTTTTAAAAAAACATCACTTCCTCCCCCTCGCGAAATCCCAGCCCTCGCGGAAAACTCCTCCTCTTTTTTTCGAGGCAATTCCCCTTGCGGAAAAATTTCCCCACCCCCTTGGAGCTCTCGCGGAACCCCCCGCTCCCTTGCGGCCCCCGCATTAAAAAGTCATTATCCTGAGCACCAGCTCTTTGAGCAGCTCGCCGTCACTCATGGTTCCCGATCCTCCCAATCCTTTGCTTTTGAGGTCATATTCGCGAATGGCCCCCATTGCCAGAAAGCTCTTTCGCGTGGGATATATGGCCAGGGCGTTTTTATACTCCTTCAGGAAATAGAGGCTCGATAGCTTCAACGCGGCCATCAGTTCGTTGTCGTTGGGTGGGGGCATACGTTTGCTCCTGGCGTTCCATATCATTATGCCCATGGTAAACAGTCGTTGAAAGTGGGTGAACAACATCTGTATGGTCACCACCAACGGATTCTCTTTTGGGTTGCGGGCGAAATGGTCGCATATCATGAGCGCCTTTGCCATGTCACCCTCCGATAGGGCGCGTGTAAGCTCAAAGTTGTTGAACTCTTTGCTTATGCCTATGTTGTCTTCTATGTCGTTTACCGTTATCGTCTTGTGGTCTGGCGACAGGCGCGTTGTCAGCTTTGTCGCCTCCTGTTCTATTTTTTGCAACGAAGTGCCCAGGTTGTCGGTAAGCATGGCTGCGGCCCGCTCGTCTATGGTGTAACCCTGCGAGGCGAACAACTCTTTGAGCCACGGTCCTATCTCATAGTCGCGCGGTCCTGTCGACTCGACAACGCATCCTGTCTCGGCGCACTTCTTGTAAAACGCCGAACGTTTGTCCACCGTGCCCCCCTTGTGCGACAACACCAATATGCACCTCTCCAACGGCGCATTGAAATATCCGGCCAGTTGCTCTATGCCTTTGAGCGCAGCCGCATCGCGCACTATCACAATGTTGTGCCCGGGCATCATGGGGTATGTGCGGCACCTCTGTATTATCTCGCCCGGAGCCACCTCGCCGCCATACACCACCTGAAGGTTGAAACCCTTGGCCTCTTCGGAAAGTATGTTGTTTTCTATGTATCCCGATATCTTGTCTATGAAAAACGGCTCTTCGCCCATGAGCAGATATACGCCACGATAAACCCCGCCACGAAGCTCCTTCATGACGGTGTTGTAACTCTCGAGCGTGTTTTTAAAGTTGCCTGAGCTCTTTACCGCTTTTTTAGCCATATATCATCAATGTCTGTCAGTCCGCCCACGGCAAGCAGCTTGCCCACCGCCCGGCGTCCTTCTTCGGCCAAAGATAGTGAAAATTTGTTAACAAACATGGCAATGTGTTGCTCGCACACACTGTCAGATAGTTCGCGGGCGTTGTCATGCACAAAGCGATATGAGTCGGCGGGCCTGTTCATGGCATGAAGTACGCTTCTGTAAACGGCCTCTTGCACCGAGGCTGTAACCTCGTCGCCGAGCCTGCGGTGAGCTGCTATGGCTCCTAACGGTATCGGCAGGGCAGTGGCCTCTTCCCACATCAGCCCTAAGTCGGCCACCAGCCTCAGCCCCTTGTCCTTATATGTGAAGCGCTCTTCGTGTATCAGCACCCCGGCATCAGCCTCGCCGCTCATTACAGCCTCGGCCACATCGCAAAACAGATAAGATCGCGTGTCGAGACCGTCGCCGAAGGCATGTGCCAGCAGAAGACGCGCAGTGGTATGCTCGCCGGGTATGGCTATCTTTACATGAGCCACCTCGTCGGGATATATCTTGTGACGGCTCACCAGCAGCGGACCGTTGCCATAGCCCAATGCACTGCCCGCATCGAGCAATACATAATTGTCGGCAATGAGGGGATAGACCGCGTAACTTATCTTGCTGACGTCGGGGGTGCCGGTGAGCACTCCTCTGTTGAGCTCTTCTATGTCGCTCATCGTAAGGCTTATGTCAAAGGGTGCCGGCGGCTCCAGACGCCCTGCCACCAAGGCATCGAACATAAAGGTGTCGTTGGGACAGGTCGATATGCTCAGACTTATCTTTTTCATAGCGCTTCCGTTGAGTTTCGTTGCATCGTTTCGGCCAAAGACCTCACAAACAGGTTCATCTGGTGGCCGAGCCTCTTTATCGAGCCTTCGTAATCCCACTCTTTGCGGTTGAGATCCACCTCGTTAGATATGGTTCTCAGCTCGAAGAAAGGCACCCCTGCCCGCACACACGCCTTGAAAAAAGGGGCCCCCTCCATGTTCTCTATGTCGGCATCGTCTGTGGGGGCAAAGGGAGCCATGGCGGCGTTCATGCTGTTTGACGATGCCCGCGGCAATGTTATGCGCTCGTCAATCCACGGACATGTTATCCATTCCGATATCGGAAAGTCGAGCACGTTGTCCATGCGGGCAAGCAGACGGAAACCGTCGGGATAGAAAAATCCGAGATCGGCCTCTCTCTCTCGCTCCACAATCACCGTGTCGCCTATCTTGAACCGCGAGTGGGCATATACGCCGGCAATGCCGCCCATCACCACCGCGTCGGGACGCTCTTTCTTTGCCAAAAGCCCTGCAATAAATATTGCGGCATCGGTAAGCCCGACACCGCAGAAATGGGTCCTTACACCCTCGGGGGCGTCGAAATGGCGCGCCTCCGTGCGGGTGGGAAATATAACATCTATCATATGCTGTGTTGAACTAAAAGTCGTCCCCTGCATCGCAATTCTCTCGTTCTCCTCATCCGTTGTGGTTCGTTGCATTGTTTCGCCCCCCGCACTTCTCTCATCTCCCGCACACTTCTCTCGGGCCCCGCAATTATTTCGCCTCCTTGCCTCCCCCGCAAGGCGCTCTGAACTCCCGACTGTTTGCCTTAGCCCCGTAATGCCGCGCAACCGCCCTTGCCCCCGCGGCCCGAAATGCCACTAAAAGAATAACGACGATATGATGCTGTCTGATATCAGGAAATATTTGGGGTTGATATAGAGTTTCGACCCCTCGAACGTCATCTTTTTGCTTTTTATGAACGGCTCGGCCCCTTTCAGCATGCGGGCCAGACAATCTTTGCCGAAAAGGCGTCGCATCTCGGCCATGTCTATGCCCCACATGGTGCGCAACGACAACATTACAAACTCGTTGAGCTTGTCGCCGTCGGTAAGACGCTCTGTCGATATGTGACGTCCGCGCCCCACCTGTTCGAGATATAAAGGCAGGCTGGCGATGTTGGAGTGGCGCGATGAGTACCCGTCGAACGAGTGCGCCCCGGGCCCTAACCCCAAATAGGGCACCCGCCTCCAGTAATTGCTGTTGTGAACACCGCAATACCACTCGTTGGATGCGAAATTGCTCACCTCGTAATGTACGAATCCCGCTTTGGTCATCACCTCACGCACAGCCTGAAAATGGGTGTCGCCGGTCTTGTCGCTCACCGGCGTGAAAAGGCCTCTTTTGGCACGGTTGGCCAATATGCTCCTTTGGTCTATTGTCAGGTGATAGGCCGACACATGTTGCACATCCATAGAAAGAGCTTTGCGCAGATCGGCGCGCAGAGTGGTGGTCTGAAGCCCCGGTATGCCGTAAATGAAGTCGACCGAGAGGTTCAATATGCCAGCTTTGCGCAGACGGTCTATCGCCCCCGCAGCCATTGCGCCGTCGTGGTTGCGTCGCATGGCCTTGAGTATGTCGTCGTTGAACGATTGCACCCCTATGCTCACACGCGATATGTCGGTTGAGCCCACCAGCTCGGCGGCATACTGCTCGGTCACATCCTCGGGGTTCACCTCTATGGTCACCTCGGCCAACTTTGCAGGGCGCCATATCTTGCGGGCATGGTCTATCAAGCGTTGTATCTCAGATGGGGCAAACAGCGACGGAGTGCCGCCGCCTATATATATCGTATCCAACTCTTTGATATAGTCGCTCCGCATTTCCATCTCGAGCAACAGCGCCTCTATCAGCTTCTGACGCGACCCTTCGGCCGCCGTGGTGTAAAAGTCGCAATAGGCGCATATCTGACGGCAGAAAGGTATGTGAATGTAAAGTCCTGCCACGCCTTACTCCTCCTCCACCTCGTCAGATGCAATCTCAATGTTGTTACCGGACGATGTGAACGCCCCTATCGGCATCTTGTAAGAGACCACAAAGGCGGTTGGGAATGTCTCCAACACCTTGCCCCACAGCATCACCGCCTCTTCGCGGGTGAGAAAGTTGCCCACTGTCACCTTGAAATAGGGCGCGGTGTAATTTACCTGTGACGATATGTCGGGGAACATGCTTTTGAAGCGTGACTGCGCCGCGTAAGCCTCGCTGCGCGATGTCTGGCTGTTGCCGAAATATATCCTCACACGATATCCCTTCACCTTCTCCTCCAAAGAGCCCTCCGACATGTTCACGTTGCAGTCTGCCGTCACATTTACGCTCGCACCCATAAGGTTGGTCTGGGCAAGACGCGCCACTATGCCGGCATGCCCTGTCTGCGCAAGCACCGACAGGGGTGCAAGGGCGAGTATGAGAATGATGATCCTTTTCATAATCTGTCTTTTTGGTCTTATGTCTCCAATCCTTTTCTGTTCTTACCATGCGGACATGGTTTCATAGTGCAAAATTACAAAAAACGTCCGAATAAATTAAAACTCCGCCTCTTTTTTTGTCATATACACACCGTTGTTCACGGGCAAAGCGCCCTCGGGATAATGTTTTTTACCTGATATCGTCATCGGCATATCGAAAACGACATGTTTGTCTTTTTGCGATATTTTCCGTGGCGGGGCAAAAACATGGGAAAAATGTCGCCTTGGTGGCTCTGGTTGGAAAAAAGAGAATACCTTTGTCTTATTAAAGCAACAACAAAAAACAAAACACAATGAAGCGAATTCTGTTTCTGTCGGTACTTATGGTGTTTGTGTTAGGATGCACCGGGAAGAAGACCGAGATACGATGGGCGACATTCAATGTCCGTTACGACAACCCCTTGGACGGCACTTACGGTTGGCAAAACCGCAAAGACCGGGTGAGCGGCTTTGTCACCTCCAACAATATCGACATTGTCGGCATGCAAGAGGTGTTGCACGGTCAGTTTGTCGACCTGTGCCGGGCACTGCCCGAATATGGCGCCATAGGTGTGGGACGCGATGACGGCAAGACCGCAGGCGAGTATGCCCCTCTGTTTTACCGTAAAGACAAATACGAGGTGCTCGACTCCGACACTTTCTGGCTGGCCGAAAATCCCGACAGTGTGGGCATGATGGGGTGGGATGCCGTGTGTGTACGCATAGCCACCTGGGCCAAGTTTAAAGACAAGGCCACCGGCAAGATATTCATGGGCGTCAACACCCACTTCGACCATGTTGGCACCGAGGCCCGCCGCCAAAGCGCACTGCTCATCATCGACAAGATAAGTGAAATTGTCGGCGACCGTCCCGCTGTTGTCACCGGCGACTTCAATGTCAACGACCAAAGCGAGGCCTATCGCACCATCACCACCAATGAGTTCGTAATGAAAGACGCGCACAAGACAGCCGCCCGTACCGATGGCGTCGCTTACACCTATCACGACTTCGCCCGCATACCGGCAGAGGAGTGCGAAAAGATAGACTTCGTTTTCGTCACCCCGCAGATAACGGTCAAAAGCAGCACCATACCTGCCGAAGTGGCCGAGGCGCTCCTTTCCGACCATAATCCACAGGTGGTGGAGTTGGAGTTCTGACCTCTTTATGTTAGTATATGATAAATCACCCCGCCGGCATTTGAGTGCCGACGGGGCTTTTTGTTGACGGTGTCGGCGTGTTGCCTTACCGCTTGTCTTTCTTCCACGACGTTATTTATTGTGCAAGGGCTTGCGTAAGATTGTCTGCGCTAAGAGTGCCCGTATAATGATTATTAAAGTACCCGTTATAAAAATGCTTGCACAAACTTTATAAAGCACCTGCACAAGAGGCTTATATAAGATTGTTCGAAAGTGTTGGCACAAGAGTCTTGCCAAACTTGCATGATAATCCTTGCGTGAAAGTGCCGTAATATCGCCCGTCCCAAGGCTCCGCTTATATTAAGCGTCCCAAATCCATGTTCAGCTGCTCCAATGGCACATCTTTCATCTCGAACTTGAAAGGTATCATCGATTTTTTACCCTTCACTGTCAGGTCGAACGATATATCTTTGGAGTTGATGTTTATCTTTTTCATGACGGCCTGCGCTGCAAATATGCCGCCGTTGAGGCGTATTGTAACGGGTATCTTGACAGACGACACCCCCTTGCGCACGACAATCTTGTCTTTAGAGGCCACGCTCATTATCTCGTTGCCGTTGTTTTTCTGCTTCAACAATATGTCGCATTGCTTTATGGTCATACGTGACGAGTTGTTAAATACGCTCATCTCGACAGTAAAGTCAATGCGGTCGTTGGTTATTGATGTTATATTGGGTTTGCCGTATTTCAATATGCTTATCTGCTCTGCATCGCATGCCGTAAACAAACACGCGCACAACAACATGACTATAAACAGGTATGTTCTTTTCATGATATGTAAATGTTATGTTACTATTTTTCAGCCGAATATAGCGTTGCGATGCCCAA
>CAMRVW010000072.1 GCA_947054185.1 uncultured Rikenellaceae bacterium
ATTTTCCTCTGTTGCGACTGCAAAGATACATATCTTTTTATATAATATCCAAATTTTTTATCACTATTTTTTTTACCAAAACACCCCAAACAACAAACAATCATCTGAAAAACAAGGGGTTATATGAATGAATATTTTCAACAATCACAGCAAAATACACAAATACAAACTCACGATATTCGACTAAAATCTATTGTCCTATCCTTACCCTCTGATGTGCGCACAAGCTCTTCAAGTTTCACGTTTTTTTCGGATGTGAGCAATGTGTCCTCGGCCAATATAGTCTCGGCCACGCCCCTTACAAACTGCAACAAATCATTGTCACGCCCCACTGACGCTATCTTGAGGTCGAGCATGTTACCGCTCTGTTGTGTGCCTTCAAGATCGCCATATCCGCGCAGTTTTAGATCGAGTTCCGAAAGTTCGAATCCGTCGGTTGTCTGCACCATAGCCTCCATGCGTTTGCGTCCGACAGACGACAGTTTATATCCGGTCATCAGTATGCAGTACGACTGTTCGGCTCCGCGTCCCACCCTGCCTCTGAGCTGGTGTAACTGAGAGAGCCCGAATCTCTCGGCGCTCTCTATAACCATCACCGAGGCGTTGGGCACATTAACCCCAACCTCTATTACCGACGTGGCTATCATTATATCGGCCTGACCGTTCTTAAAAACAGACATGCCGTAATCTTTGTCGGGCTGTTTCATCTTGCCGTGTACGATAACTGTGGTATAATCAGGAGGAGGAAAGGCCGAAACGATACACTCATAGCCATTCTCGACATTGCTGTAATCCATCTTCTCAGACTCTTTTATCAGCGGATATACCACATAGACCTGCCGTCCTTTCTCTATCTGCTCACGCATGAATCCGAACACCTGCAAGCGATTGGATTCAAAGAAGTGCATGGTTTTAATGGGCTTGCGTCCAGGCGGCAACTCATCTATCACCGATACGTCAAGGTCGCCATATATCGTCATGGCCAAAGTGCGCGGTATCGGTGTCGCAGTCATAACCAACACATGAGGCGCCACTTTATTTTTGGTCCACAATCTCGAACGTTGCACCACCCCGAAACGGTGCTGCTCATCTATTATAACAAAGCCAAGATTGGCGAACTGAACCCTGTCTTCTATCAAGGCATGCGTTCCTATAAGGATATCTATCTCTCCCGACAACAGTCCCTCGTCCATTTTACGACGCGCACTCTTTTTTGTCGACCCCGTAAGCAAGGCCACACGCACCCCTATCTTCTCACAAAGCGGCGCCAGCGACTCATAATGCTGGGATGCCAAAATCTCTGTCGGCGCCATCATGGCCGACTGGAAACCGTTATCCACGGCCAACAACATGCACATCAACCCCACCACCGTCTTGCCACTGCCCACATCGCCCTGCAACAGACGGTTCATCTGATTGCCTGAGAGTGTATCGGCCCGCACCTGACGTATGACTCGTTTTTGCGCTCCGGTCAACTCAAACTCCAGACACTCATTATAATATCGATTGAATTTTTCTCCCACATTGGCGAAAACAAACCCGCTGCCACGCGCCACGCGTACATTGCGCTGCTTGAGAATGGACAATTGCAAGGCAAGAAATTCCTCAAACTTCAACCTGTACTGCGCGCGTGCCAACAACTCGTTAGACTGCGGGAAATGGACATTTATCACCGCCCGACGCCTGTCTAACAAATCGAAACGCTCAATCAGGTAATCAGGCAACGTCTCCTCTATCTTAGACGCCACAAGAGTCAACAACTTGTGCATCCATCGGGTTATGTTACGCGATGTTATGCCTGCGCGAGTAAGTTTCTCAGATGACGAATAGACACCATAAATGGCCGACTTACGGTTTGCACTCTCTGTTATGGGCACTTCAAGCTCGGGATGGGCCATAGACAACTCGCCGTTGAATATAGTTGGACGACCGAAGGCGATATACTCACGTCCGACCTCCACCTTGCCGACAATCCACTTGGGTGCCTTGAACCACACCAGCTCAACCCATCCGGTGTTGTCGTATGCTGTGGCCACGAACCTGCGCTTGGCCCCCTCGCCCACCACCGCGGTCCTGTCTATGCGCACCCTTATCTGCACCAGAGTGAGCGACTCGTCGGACGTGGCCTCACGCACGGTGTAAATGCGCGTACGATCAATGTAACGAAACGGATATAGCTGCAAAAAATCGCCATAGGTGTGCACATCCAACTCATGCTTTACCAACGACACCTTTTTGGCATCCATTCCGGGAAGATACTTTATGTCTGTCGAGAATATCGAATCCATGGCAAGGGTAAGGGCAAAGTCACCGTCTTCGCTTTATCACTGCGACAGGAACAGGTATGTTATGGTACCGTTCTGCCTCATAGGAGCATCCATACTGGCGCTGAAAGATGAATTTTTGGCCGCCTCTATGGCGTTTTCACACAGACACGAGTCATCGGAAGAGCTGCTCTTGTCGACAGATGCCGATATGACATAACCGCTTCTGTTGACAGTTATATTAACCACCACCCTGCCGCCGTTATGACACTTATATGCCGGTACAGGCAGATAGACGGCCTCGCGGTTTTCGAGAAAATATTCAACGGTCACATTGCCGCTCACGCGCGACTGCTTACGCTCACTCTCTTGCGTACCGCGACGCTGGTTGTTGCTAGGCGGTGTTTCGAGCATGGCCTTAAGCTCCGACTGGGCCTGCTCGTAAGCCGCACGGGAGGCCGCAAGACGGGCATTCAACTGTTCTGCATCCTTATATATGTCATTGGCTTTTGTGCCTTTGTCGTCTTTCAACCCGCCATCAAGCTCTGCGGCTGCATTGGAAGCGGCATTGTGCAGATCGACAATCTCATCGGGTACAGGCTTTTTCTTCTTAGGATCCTCTTTTTCGGGCTCAGGCTTCACCTCCTCGGGTTCGGGAGTAAACTCCACCAATACTCCGGTCTGTTCTTTGTCTGCCAAGATATTTATGCGCACAAATGCAAACACGAAAAGCGCCACCAAATAAGAGATGACCGTAAACGACACCGCCACCTTATTACGATCGACCCATGTGCCGAAATCAACCCTGCGCCTTATGAAAGGTAACTTCTTGTACAAAAGAAACTTATCACGCCTCTGCGCCTCCATGTCTATGGGAGGTTTATGCTCCGACACCTTATCGTTGACAGTCTTACGATGGCTCACATGGCTGTCGTTTATCGACTCCGGCGCCTCCTCTTCAAACTTATCGCACACCTTTTTTTTCCCCTCCCGGCTCTCTATAGGCTCTCTAAGCCTCTCTTTGTGCACGGACTCTTTGCCCGAGCCTTTATCGGGATGTGTCTCCTCTCCATGCGACTTGGAGGCCCCTGCCCCTCCAACCGATTTAGCAGTCCCTGTCGAAGATGAATCGGCCTCTTTCTTGGAATGTAACGCAAGGCCACCGGTACCTTTGGGTGTAAAGGCCTCCTTTTTGTCGGCGTCACCGTTTATCTGACTGTAAAACGTACCCGACGACACATCATTACCTGCCCCACCATAAAAGGTGCTGTAAGAGGCACCTGAATTGATGTCGCTGTAATGAGTGCCGAAAGAGGCTTTTGCGCTGGTTCCTTTACCTTTATCGTTCATTTTCACACATAAACTTCGGTAATATGCCACAGACCTGAGGCAGAGCCTCTTGCATCGCATCAAAATAGTCACGACACGCGCATACTCCCGATCTTACGACACGAAGATATAAAAAATCGGGCGAATTTTGAAATTCGCCCGATTTTTTGATCCCGATTATGAATTATTCCTCTTTATGCTTAACGTCGTTATACTCCATCTCGAGGCTCTTGTTATAGACATTCATGGCGTTACGGCTCATGCCCATGCTTGAGAAACCGCCGTCATGATAGAGGTTCTGCATGGTAACCTTGCGCGTAAGGTCAGAGAAGAGCATCACCACATAATCGGCGCAATCGTCTGCGGTGGCGTTACCCAGGGGCGACATGCGATCGGCAAAGTCGAGCAGACCGTCAAAGCCGAACACACCCGAACCTGCTGTTGTGGGTGTCGGTGACTGCGACACGGTGTTGATTCTGATTTTCTTCTCGCGACCGTAAATGTAACCGAAACTGCGTGCGATAGACTCCAGAAGCGCCTTTGCATCGGCCATGTCGTTATAACCGTAAAGCGTACGCTGAGCGGCGATATAAGAGAGAGCCACGATAGACCCCCAATCGTTGATGGCATCTTTCTTGCGCGCCACCTGAATCATCTTATGGAACGATATCGCCGAAATATCGAGCGTCTTCTGCAAGAAGCCGTAATCGAGGTCGTCATAAGTGCGGCTCTTGCGCACGTTGGGTGACGAACCGATAGAGTGAAGCACGAAATCGATCTTGCCGCCGAAATGCTTCATCGTCTCATCAAACAGATTTTCAAGGTCTTCCACCGAGGTTGCATCGGCTGCAATGACTTTAGCGCCGCATTTGTCGGCCAATTCGTTGATGGTACCCATTCTTATAGAGACCGCCATGTTGGTAAGTACGATCTCCGCACCCTCTTCAACAGCGCGTTCTGCAACTTTCCATGCAATGGATTTGTCGTTAAGCGCACCGAAAATGATGCCTTTTTTGCCTTTTAAAAGATTGTATGACATAAAAACAAAGTTATTTTTTCAAATTTTATACTCTTGTGCCGTCGGCGCCTTACGCAATTAACCGGCCTCTGCCGCATGAATATCTTTCAAGCCTCCTTTTCGGAATTTTATTGCGTCATATCGCAATCGCATCAAGATATCACCCCTTGCCGTTGCAATCACCCTAACTTTCAGCCTGCCGGTTTATGCCACGAAAGTTGCGCCCCTTATCTCGACTCCCCTCTCGGTCAAGTTTTTATCGTCTGTTCCCCAAAAGACGGAGCAGATACAGAAACAGGTTGATAAAGTCGAGATACAACGCCAGCGAACCGATCAAAGCCACCTTCTTGGAATGCTCGTCAGCCTCGGCTCCACTGAGTATGTTCTTTATTTTCTGCGTATCATAAGCGGTAAGGAGCGTAAAAACAATCACTCCGACAATAGATATAATCCAGTTGAAAGTGGTGCTTTTAAGGAATATGTTGACAACCAAAGCTATCACAAGACCTATCAAAAGCATTGTAAGTATGCTGCCCCACGATGAAAGATCTTTTTTGGTCACATAACCGAAAATACTCATGGCACCGAACATGCCGGCCGATATAAAGAATGTACCCGCAATGGAAGTGGCTGTGTAAACAATAAATATCACCGACAGCGTAAGGCCGTTAAGCACCGAATAGAGCACAAACCAAAACATCGCCGTCGAAAAACTCATCTTCTCGACTCTCGACACCAGGTAAGCCACAACGGCGAACTCGACGATCAAACAGCCGAAGAACACAAACCTGGAGCTGAACAAAAAGTTCATAATAACCTCCGAGCTTGCGGTAAAGAAAGATACCAACCCGGTTATGGCAAGAGCCATGCACATCCACGTGTACACATTTTTAATCAATGAGGTGGCACCGGCATCCGCATACCCACCCACTTTCGTCTGATAATCTGACGCCATAGCTGAACTTTTTTTTAGTTATACGCGGCAAAGGTAATAAAAAAACCGCGAATAAATCCATTTTGCATCATTTTATAGCCACACCACAAGCTATCATGCACACTATCAACATATATCAACTCTTTCTGTCTTTCGGGAACGGCAAATTGCCCCACAACACCAACACCACCTTCCGAGCCTTGGAACTGTCTGACAACTCCAACACATAGGCCTCCTTTGCCCCCTTGTAAGGCACCCCGACCTCGGCGTCGGCCATCAACTCGGCGATGCACGGCAACCTTTTGACATAGGCCGTGTTGTCGCAAGCTGTAATGATGCACTTTTCGTTGACATACACCACATACTCGCCCATCATCTTCCTGTAACGCACCTGACCCAACGGCGCCAGCGTGTCACATATAAACTCAATAAAATCAATCGAACATGCCATAACACAAAAATTTATCTTTCACCCTCCCGATGTAAAATTACCTCTTTCCACGCAACCGACCAAACACGCGACACAAAACCCACACTTCATATATATACGATATATATACGGTGTGCAAAAATAAATTTGCCTGACGACCATTAATAAAGTATATTTGCACGACAAAAAACACAATCATGGATATAGACCTCAGATTTCCCGACAGCGAAAAGATATACGTCACCGCACCCGATAGCGACATAAAGGTGGGCATGCGCCGCCTTGCGCTTCAAAACGGCGACAGCATAACCCTTTACGACACCACAGGGGCGTATACCGACCCCGGGATCGACACCACCTGCGGCCTGCCCAAGGTCAGAGCCGCATGGAACGACAGCCGCACCGACTCGTCCGAGGGCTTCCACACACAGCTGTGGTATGCCAAACGGGGCATAATAACGCCAGAGATGCGATATGTGGCCACCCGCGAAAATCAGGGTGCCGCCGGCGATAATGCCATCACCGCAGAGCAGGTATGCCGCGACATAGCCGCAGGGTATGCCGTGTTGCCATCCAACCGTATGCATCCCGAGTGCGAACCCATGATCATCGGACCCCGTTACCTTGTCAAGATAAACGCCAACATAGGCAACTCGGCCCTCGGTTCAGACACCGAAGAGGAGACCCAAAAAGCCTTGTGGGCGATAAAATGGGGCGCCGACACCGTCATGGACCTTTCCACCGGCAAAAACATACACGCCACCCGCGAGTCAATATTGCGCGCCACCCCGGTCCCCATCGGCACCGTGCCCCTCTATCAGGCCCTTGAAAAGGCGGGAGGCAGGGTCGAAAACCTCACATGGGAGCTGTTTTACGACACCCTCGTCGAACAATGCGAACAGGGAGTCGACTATTTCACCATCCACGCCGGACTGTTGCGCGAACACCTCGAGACAGCCACACGCCGCACCACAGGCATAGTGTCGCGAGGCGGCTCCATCATGGCCAAGTGGATGAGCCTCAATGGCAAAGAAAACTTCGCATACACCCATTTCGAAGAGTTGTGCGAGCTTATGAAACGTTACGACGTGGCCTTCTCATTAGGCGACGGCCTGCGCCCCGGCTCTCTTGCCGACGCCAACGATGCCGCACAATTCGGCGAGCTCGACACGCTCGGACGCCTCCAGCAGATAGCGCTCTCGGCCGATGTGCAGACTATAATAGAGGGTCCCGGCCACGTGCCCATGCATCTTATAGGTGAAAACATGACGCGCCAGAAAGAGCAGTGCCACGGAGCGCCGTTCTATACGTTGGGGCCGCTTGTTAGCGACATAGGTGCAGGTTACGACCATATCACCTCTGCCATCGGCGGAGCCATGATAGCCTGGATGGGCACCTCCATGCTCTGTTATGTCACCTCTAAAGAGCACCTGTCGCTGCCCGACCGCGAAGATGTGCGCGAGGGAGTGGTAACCTTCAAACTGGCAGCCCACGCCGCCGACATAGCCAAAGGACACCCTGCCGCCATAGAACGCGACCATGCCATGAGCCGTGCCCGTTACGACTTCAGGTGGCGCGACCAGTTCAACCTGTCGCTCGACCCCGAAAAGGCGCGCGGTTATCATGCCGAAATGATACGCAACACCGGCCACGACAACGAATTCTGCGCCATGTGCGGTCCCGATTTCTGCGCCATGCGCATAACCAAGTCAATAAAAAAATAAGATAGTTACCGATGAAAAAAAATTTTGTTGAAGAGCTCAAATGGCGTGGCATGATCCACGACATAATGCCCGGCACCGAAGAACAACTCGAAAAAGAGATGACCACTGCCTATGTGGGTATCGACCCCACGGCCGACTCTCTGCACATAGGTCACCTTGTGAGCATCATGATAATGAAGCACTTCCAGGCCTCGGGTCACAAACCCATCATACTGGTCGGCGGCGCCACCGGCATGATAGGCGACCCCTCGGGCAAGTCGTTAGAGCGCAACCTGCTCGACGAAGAGACTCTGCGACACAACCAGGAGTGCATCCGCCGCCAGCTCTCACGGCTCATCGACTTCGAGAGCGACGCCCCCAACGCTGCCGAGATGGTAAACAACTATGACTGGATGAAAGAACAGACATTCCTGTCATTCATCCGCGACATAGGCAAGCTCATCACCGTCAACTATATGATGGCCAAAGACTCGGTAAAAAAACGCTTCAACGGCGAGGGCGACGGCATGTCGTTCACAGAGTTCACATATCAGCTGGTGCAAGGCTTCGACTTCCTGACACTCTATCGCACCAAAAACTGCAAGTTGCAGATGGGCGGCTCAGACCAATGGGGCAACATCACCACCGGCACCGAACTTATACGTCGCAAGTGCGGCGGCGAGGCCTTTGCCATCACATGCCCTCTCATCAAAAAGTCTGACGGCACCAAGTTCGGCAAAACCGAATCGGGCAATATATGGCTCGACGCCTCATACACATCGCCCTATAAGTTCTATCAATTCTGGCTCAATGTCTCTGACGAGGATGCAGAAAGCTATGTCAGAATATTCACCATGCTCGACCGTGACACCATCGAAAAATTGATAGAGGAACACCGCCGGGCTCCCCACCTTAGAGTGCTGCAAAAACGTCTGGCAGAAGAGGTCACCTGCATGATACACTCACGCGAGGAGTACGAAAAAGCGGTCGAGGCCTCAGCCATACTCTTCGGTGGCGCCACCACCGACACCCTCCGCTCTTTGGACGAGACCACCCTGTTACAGGTGTTCGAAGGTGTCCCCACCTTCACCGTCGCAAAAGGCGACCTCGACGCCGGATTGCCTTTCTCTGTGCTAACCGCCGAGAAAGCCGCAATATTCGCATCCAAGGGCGAACTCAGACGTCTGGTGCAAGGCGGCGGCATCTCTCTCAACAAAGAGAAAATCGCCGACAGCGAAACCATAATCGCCTCATCGCACCTCATAGCAGACAAATATCTGCTCGTGCAGAAAGGCAAGAAAAACTATTACCTCATAAAAGCAGAATAATCAATCGTTTCGGTCACCTTACATGAAGAGTGGCCGAAACTTTTACTTATTTCTCACATGAAAAGAGTTGTACGCCAAAACCCTGCACACCATGATAATAAACAACAACCTGTTCGATCCCAACGACATATCAGTCTCTAACGGCTGCTATTACGCCATGCCATACACGGCACAAGAGAGCGACCTGCTGTTGCTGTCAGTGCCCTGGGACGTCACCACCTCTTACCGCAAGGGCGCCTCGTCGGGCCCCGACGCCATTATTGAGGCCTCCGAGCAACTCGACCTTTACGACCATCACTGCGGCAAACTATATCGACGCGGCATCGCCACCCTGCCCATCGACGAGAGCATCCTCGAAGACAGCCGCACATACCGCCGCGACGCCGAACGCATAATAGCCCACCTTGCCGAGGGCGGCGACGTCAAAGGCGACATCGCGCGCCGCCTCGAAAAGATCAACACCGCCTCTGCCGAACTTAACGACAACATCTATCGCCTCACCCGCGAGCTTCTATCGAAAGGCAAACTCATCGGCCTTGTCGGAGGCGACCACAGCACCCCGCTCGGTTACATGCGCGCCATAGGCGACCACCACGGCTCTTTCGGCATGCTCCACATAGACGCCCATGCCGACCTGCGCGACGCCTATGAGGGATTCACATACTCACACGCGTCCATCATGTACAACGCCCTGCGCGAAGTCAATGGACTTGCAAGCCTCACACAGGTGGCTGTGCGCGATTACTGCGAGGCCGAATTCTCCATCATAAAAAAAGAAGAACGCATCACCACATTCTTCGACGCCGACATGTCGGAACGCCTCCTTACCGGCGACACATGGCAGGCTGTCTGCGCCGACATCATATCCACCCTGCCGGACAAAGTATATGTCAGCTTCGATATCGACGGCCTAAGCCCCGATAATTGCCCATCCACAGGTACGCCGGTGCCGGGAGGCCTGAACTTCAACCAGGCGGTATTCATGCTCGACATGTTAGCCAAAAGCGGACGCACCATCATCGGCTTCGACATGACAGAGGTGGTCCCCAACCCCGCCGACCCCACCGACCAATGGGATGCCAATGTCGGTGCCCGCCTGCTCTATAAGCTGTGCAACTTTACTCTTATGACCAACTAAAACCGCTTTTTCCACACACATATATAAAGGTCGCGCTCCCCACACCGGCGCGACCTGCTTTTCATCACACACCCACCACGACGCATATTTCAGCCCGTAACAAAAATAAGCACACCAATAATCCGCGTCACCTTAATCGAAGCACACTCTCCCAAATCTCACCTATTTCACTGAATCCCAGGCAATCAAAAAAGACCGTGCATCACTAACAGTCTAAATTAAACGAAATCACACATTTTCCTTGTCTCCGACATGTCGTCAAAAAGATGTCTGTGCCCCCCAAAGAAATCAAAGAACCAAAGTATTAATATTTAGCGGACACAACGCACGCTATAACCGTAACGCTTATCGCTGGTATTGGTCACGAGCAAACCGCTGCTATCAAACCACATGTAATACGCGGTATTAGAATTATACGCAACTGACGGCCAATAGTTGCCGTACGCACCCGGATTGCTGTTTAACAAACCGTCCGAGTTGCTGCGGTAACCGACAGCGGGAAACTCAACTGAATTAGAATATCTGTTTTCGCCAGCATGCTCCCGTGCCGGCAGGGCTTTGGCTCCGACAATATCTTGTCACAAGGTTTTGCCCCGAGGTTTTTGTCTGCATTTGCTGTACCGACTGTTTTTGTGCTTAGTAATTTTTGCTCACAGTTTTTTGCTCCGACAGGGCGGCGAGGCACGAGCCGCAACGGGCCGACCCTC
>CAMRVW010000073.1 GCA_947054185.1 uncultured Rikenellaceae bacterium
GGCGGGGTTCAGGCCACCCTCACCTTTGTGCAGCGGCCGGCGCGTATCACGTTCAGTCCAGACAGTCTGAGTATTTTAAGCGAAGGGGCAACTAAAGTAAGTAATGTAACCAATTTTGAATCAGACCGCCAGGTATGGATGTTTCATAGTGTTAAAGACGACAAAGCCAATGTTCCCGATTGGTTGGTTGCAGGCCCACTTTTAGATTATACATCCAGTGGAGATGTTGTTAATATTGAGGTAAAAGCCAGTGATATCGCATCTTCTCGCACTGCATACATTTATGTGGAAAGTATGTCAACCATATCTAAACCATTGGTTGTCACTCAAATGGCTGCATCGAAAATAAATTATGATCCAGGCGAGGCATTGGAAATAGCAGGAGTGAAATGGACTAAATACAACTTGTCCAATCCGAAACAGGCTCCGGGTGGTGCGACGTTTGCCACTCAATTGCCGTCGGAATGTACTGATGACTTACGCTTTGAGTCGCATGGAAAGTTTTATCAGTGGGGTATCAATGTGGCGTGGAGCACATTAGGCAAAGAGCCATTAGGTGCTGTTCCAAGTGGGGTCTGGAGTAATGTTTCTCCGTCAGTATGGAATGACCAACCTTGCCCTGATGGGTATCGGTTGCCGACACGTGATGATTTTTTAGCCCTTTTGGATAATTGTACTTATACCAAGGGAGGAGAACAATGGATGGCACAGTATAGAGGTTATGCCATTTTTACACTTAACGCAGACCCGACTAAGAAATTAGAGTTGGTTGGAGCCGGTTGGCGTGAAAAAAATGGAACATTAAATGTCAGAAACGAAGTTCGGTATTGGGCATCTGATGCACTTTCTTTTGGGAGCGTATATTATTTATATGCATCTTTTAATAGCTATTATCTATCTCAAACTGAAAAAGGAATGGCCATGAACATACGTTGTGTTAAAAGCGAAACATGCGATATTAGCGAACCTGTTAGGATGGGAGATTTGGAATGGATGCGTGTAAACCTTGCAAATCCGAGCCAGGCTGTCGGCGGAGCCACTTTTGCAACCAAGTTGCCGTCTGAATGCAGTATCGGCACACGCACAGAGTCTCATGGTAAGTTTTATCAATGGGGCGTTAATGTGGCATGGAATACTATAGGCTCATCACCGTCAGGTGCAATTCCTAACGGGACGTGGATGAATTATGGCTTACCGTCCAACTGGAATGTCGGACCATGTCCTGACGGCTATAGATTGCCGACCAAAGATGAATGGCAAAATTTGATAGACAATAGTGTCACTGTTCGTAAAGCGTATGGAACGAGTGCGGACTGGAACTCGTCTAATTATGGTTACATGGCGTTTGTACTTAAGTCAGATCCTTCTAAAATATTGGAGTTTCCGGCAGTTGGGAGACGACTGTCATATCAAGGGAATTTGCTAGAGCAAGGGAAGTTTGGGCATTACTGGTCGTCAACTGCCGATGCCGGTTCTGTATATTTCATGAGTTTTTATGAATCAAGGACAAGTATATCATCAACTAATGAAAAAGGACGCGGTTATAATGTCAGGTGTGTAAAGAAACAGGAAGACAAAACCCCTGTTGATGTAACTTTGCCTGTTCAAATGGGTGACATTCAATGGATGCAGGTTAACTTAGCCAATCCCAAGCAGGCTTTGGGTGGTGCGACATTTGCGACGAAACTTCCGTCACAATGCACAGGCATACGCAATGAATCGCACGGAAAGTTCTATCAGTGGGGCGTTAACGTGGGGTGGAATTCGACAGGTGTAACGGCTTCCGGTTCTATTCCTGACGGGACTTGGAATAGCTCTGTCAAATATTCTGATTGGAACGTTCATCCTTGTCCTGACGGATATCGCTTGCCTAGCAAAGATGATTTTAAAAATCTTATTGAAAATTGTTTTATAACAAATTTCGGAGGATGGAGTGCATCAGATTACGGTTACATCACTCTGACTTATGCACCTGACGGCTCTAAAAAGTTAGAATTTCCTGCTGTCGGGTATAGAGACAGTACGGATGGAACCCTGTACTGTCATGGCGAGCAGGGATGTTATTGGACCTCTGTAAGTCCTTCGTCAACTTCAACATATTCATACTCCATCACTTTCAATTCCAATATATCGGAACAGAAATCCAACTATAAGTATCATGGCTTTAATGTCCGTTGTGTAAAAGAGTGATTTTGTATGAATTATATTTGAAAGGAAGGTGATGATTCAGGCAGATTATACGCGTATGGGAGACTTCCCCTTCCGGTAATGGAATGTTTGTGTTTGCATATTTTAAAAGAGAATCCGTTGCGGCAATATAGAAACTAAATACACTATTTCCTAAGTTTAAATGGTATATAATATTTTATGCAATAAGCTATTACTATTATTTTGAAGGCATGGCGGTTTGTACCACCTCTGAAATGTGCAGACTTGCCTGAACCGACACGATAGCTATCGGACCAAACACTTCAAGCGCTGATGTTAGAGTGTCGGTATGCCTTCCTATTTAAAAGAGATTTCCCTTCAGGATGTTGCGTTCTTTGGGCGTAACATCTTTTTTGTTTTTCGATATATTCACTTTTAGGCGTGAATGCATGTTGAGTAAAGGTGTATAATAGGATTGTAAATCACTTTAAAATGAATTTGCAATTGGGTGTGACGTTGCTTTTAGGTGTAATGGAGGCGGACGGCTTGCTCGGGAATGCACCTTTGGCGATATGGAGAGCGGCGCGGGGCCTGCGGAGGACTGAGGCGGGAGAATCATGTATGGCGGCTGGTGCTTAATTCACTGCACTATATATTGCTTTGCGGAGTGCGGCCCTCCGTTGGGGGAGGCTTTGGGCCGCTTGGGACTCGTTGCCTCGTCCCGTTACAAGGAATTTGTGTGCGGTTTTCGTTACACTCAGAACGCTATGAGGCCAGCGACAGCCTCATAGCGTTCTGAGTTGGGGTATGGAGAGTGGAGCATGTGATTTTGGCATGATGCCTGAGGCTGGCGGTACCTTGGGTTGTCTGGGAAAGTGCTTTTAGCCTGACGGGAGCTTCGGGCCGAGCCTGTGGGGCAAGGCAGGGAGGTGATGCGCTTAACATCCATGTTTAAGCACTGCACTATATATTATTCTGTGGGTTACCGGCCTCCGCGGGGATTTATGCCCACCGCGAGGTGTGCCCGTTGCGGAGCCATGCGGTGTAAAAAACTGCGGGCAAAAAGCAGTCGGTCCAAGAAATACGGTCTAAGAACCACGGGCAAGATCTGTCGCTGCAAAAGCCACACGAGTCAAAAAAGTATGCCACGCGGAAACATGCGGGCTGAAAACTGCTCTGATTCAGTTGAGTTTCCCGCTGTCGGTTACCGCCACCTCTCGCATGGTTCGTTGGGTGGCGCGGGCGCGAAAGGCGAGTATTGGTCGTCTGTTGCGTATTATTCCACCGGTGCGAACATTATGCTCTTCAATGGCGGCAGTTTGTATGTGTAATAATAATGATAGGCGGAACGGCGACAGTGTGCGTTGTGTCCGCCAATGATAATTCTTTGATTCTATGGATTAGTGGTCTGGAGTGATAGAGCAGGTTGCGCCTAAATTATCGACGCAAGATTTTATAAAAGCCTGTAATACATGTAAATATTTAATCAATAAACGATTATGCCGTCAACCTCATCAAATCAAATTTTATATATCTTTGCCGAAGATAAAAGTTTTATGCAAATGAAGAAGATAGACGGAAATAACATCATATATCATATAATTCAAAAGCAAATAATACTTGCAGGAGATCCTAAAAATCCGTCGCGAGAAACAAAATTTCTTATTGAACAATTGTTACTTTGTGGAGGCATCTGGTTCAGCCCCGAAGTTTATCAATCCATACCCGTGCTATTGCCATACGTCATTAGAGACGCCTCTTGTCGTAAAATTAATCCATATACAGGAAAGGATACGCGTGGTGTCGCCACGGCAAAAGGCTTTTTGGCAGATGATAATTCCAGTATTAAAGGTATTCCCCGAAGTCTGAATATAATTAGCCGGCTGAGTGAAATGAACGGGAACAGAATGGGTAATGGTTTTGTCGCTTCACATATCTGGCGTAACTTACAAAAGCATGTCAATCTATAGGCTAGTCAATATGAGGCAACCAATTCATTTGTTCCAAATCTTGTTTGGTTGCCAAGCCAGCTCTCTAAATTGACAGATAGGGAAGGATATGCCCAACAATTTCTTCAGCACCTCTCTGGTAAGATATATAGAAACATTGCTTTGAAAAACCCGTCCCTCCAAAGCATATGGGATGAACTTGAAGATCCTGATATCACCCCTGTTTGTGATGTGGATCTTCAAGAATTAAATTATTTCGACACCGCTGATTGGCTTGCCCAAAGGCGGGACACTTTAAATAAGGAACTTCAGTCCATTCTCAATATTTTGAATGGACAACCCCCTTGTTTGAATAAGATTAATGTCGGTAATTATGTGCCCACATTGCAGCAAGTTGCATTAAAAATGGCTGTTGAAGATAAAAAATATCTTCAACAGTGGATTACTGACAACTTACAGGAGTAACTGTAATTTATCCCAATTGATGCGGTTGATTGCCTCTGCCGTGTGGGAAGTTGTGCGCATGGTTATGCATGCAGTTCACGGCCTTTCTTTAACGACAGTCGTCCCCAGGTCGTATATCCTTTAGGCGAATCTTCATAATGGCGTTTCTGTCACGGTCGTCATATAATCCAGAACTATATGGTCAAAGACATATGCCCCCGGCGCAACAGAGAGGCAATATATTACGGTACCGAGCGTTTAAAAAAAGACGCGCTTAATATTGCGAGTCATGTTTTTGGCACAGTTTATGCAAAATAGATTAAGCAAAGGCATTTATCCCAAAATAAAATTTATATAATAACCTATACAAAAATCTATTTAATATTTATTATCCGGACGGGAGGGGTTAAAAGCCCTCCCGTTTATTTTGACATGACCCTGTGCAACCGTTAATTCGTTCCGAAAAACAAGAGTAAATAATTGTCGTAAAAATAATAAAACAGTTCTAATACTTTCTTGGTGTTTTTTATAAACACCTCATTAGCATTTAATTACACAAAAAAGAAGAGACCGAAAACGGTCTCTTCTCACCTCTTTGTAGCGGAGAGAGGACTCGAACCTCTGACCTTTGGGTTATGAGCCCAACGAGCTGCCAACTGCTCCACTCCGCGGTATTATTGTGCTGCAAAGGTAAGTATAATTTTTATAAATGCAAATTTTTGATGAATAAATGAACTGAAAATATTATCTTTGTTCTGTGTGTTCCAATATTCCGGGTAAAGGTTACGTTGTTTTTGCAACGAACATGCAAAACCGGCAACCGATAAATCCCTGCAAGTCGACTAACAAAAACAACTTGCGTCGACACACCTGCAAAGCACGATACATAAAGAGACAAACCATATTAATAAAGCTGACATCATGATAAAGCGACTCTTCTTTTTGGTCACCCTCATCGCCTTTATGGCATCGCCGCTCTATGGTGAGCCGGCCGCTCGGACTCATCGCGCCGCCACTGCCGTTGCGGCCAGGCGAAAACCTGTCAAGATACATGCCGACACACCGAGTCCGTCTCGGCATGTCGACTCCATCCTCCGTATCGCCACTGCCGATTACGAGCTTATCTTGCGTACCGAGCCCAACGGACGCTTGTATCAATATTATTTGGGCAAACGCCTTGCCGACGACAACCGGCGCCTTGTCGACACATGGCGCACCGTCAGTCATCTCAGAGGTGAAGCCTATCCCGGTGCCGGCGACGCTGACTATTTCGAGCCGGCCGTCACCATAACGCACAACGACGGCAGTTTCAACACTGTGCTCAAAGTGGTCGGCACAGAGCGCGACGTTATCGACGACAATGTGACCACCACCGCCGTCACTCTGCGCGACGAGGCCTATGGCACCTGCGTCAAACTCTTTTATACAACCTATGGTCGCGAAAACGTGATTGTAACACGCACTCAGATAAGCCACTCCGAGAAAAAGCCCGTGCGTTTGGACAGCTATGCTTCGGCGATGCTCTATTTTAATCGTGCCTCTTATTATCTTACCCAGTTCAATGGCGACTGGGCCGATGAAGCCGGCATGCACGAACAGAAGTTGGAGTTTGGCAAAAAAGTGATAGACACTAAGTTAGGTTCGCGTGCCGCTCTTATGGTGTCGCCATTCTTCGAGCTTGCTTTCGACTCTCCGGCTGCTGAAGACCACGGTGACGTCATGGTGGGCACCCTTGGCTGGACCGGCAATTTCCGCTTCACCTTCGAGGTTGACAACCACGGCATATTACGCCTTTTGCCCGCCATAAACCATGTCAATTCGGGTTACATGCTCGAGCCAGGCACCCCGTTTGTCACCCCTGAGTTTATCTTCACCTTCAGTGACGAGGGTATGGGTCGTGCCAGCCGCAACATGCACGACTGGGCTCGTCGTTACTCGCTCAAAGACGGAGAGGGCGACCGCATGACGCTGCTCAATAACTGGGAGACCACCTATTTCGATTTCAATGAACAGAAGCTTGGCGACCTTATCAAAGAGGCAGGCGAGCTGGGCGTCGACATGTTCCTGCTCGACGATGGCTGGTTCGGCAATAAATATCCCCGCTCGCGCGACAATGCCGGTCTGGGCGACTGGTGCGTCACCGCCGACAAACTGCCCGGAGGCATATCAAAGCTGATTGAGATGGCTGAAGAGACCGGCGTCAAATTCGGTCTGTGGATAGAGCCCGAGATGGTCAATCCCAAAAGCGAGCTCTTCGAGAAACATCCCGACTGGGCCATAATGCGTCCCAACCACGAGCCCTATTACCACCGCAGCCAGTTGGTGCTCGACATGAGCAACCCGCGGGTGCAAGACTATGTCTTCGGCATTGTCGACGGTCTGCTTGCCGACAACCCCGGCATAGCCTATTTCAAATGGGACTGCAACAGCCCCATCACCAACATCTATTCGCCGTGGCAGGGCACCCGTCAGGGCAACCTTTACATAGACCATGTGCGCGGCGTCTATAATGTCTTGGACCGCATACGCGACAAATACCCCGATCTGCCCATGATGTTGTGTTCGGGTGGCGGCGGAAGGTGCGATTACGAGGCGCTCAAATATTTCACCGAATTTTGGTGCAGCGACAATACCGACCCTGTCGAACGCCTTTTCATACAATGGGGATTCTCGCAGCTCTTCCCTGCCAAGGCCATGTGCGCGCATGTGACAAGCTGGCGCGGCGACACTTCCGTCAAGTTCCGCACCGATGTGGCAATGAGCTGCAAGATGGGCTTCGACATACGCCTGGCCTCGCTCAGCGAGCGTGACCGTCTCTTCTGCCGTCAGGCCATCGCCGACTATAACCGTATAAAGAGCACCATTCTCGACGGCGACCTTTACAGGTTGGTCTCTCCGTACGGCTCTGACCACACGGCGGTCTCCTATGTCGATAAAGACAAGGCCCGTGCCGTCGTATTTGCCTATGACATATATCCCCGTTTCGGCGACAAACGACGTCCGGTGCAGCTCAAAGGGCTCGACCCCAAGGCCGATTACATGGTCGGGGAGATAAGCCTCATGCCCGGCAGCCGCTCGTCGCTGTCGTTTGACGGCAAGATTTTCTCGGGCGACTATCTGATGAAAAACGGCCTTGACATATTCACCTCGGGACGTCTTCAAAGCCGGGTCATAGAGTTGAAAGCCGTCGGTCGATAGGTGTGTCCGGGACTGCGGTGCTGCTGTTTATTTTGCGAGAACTGCCTCCTTTAATGGTTTACTGGAACTGCCTCCCCCGGAAGGGCCGCCGGAGGCAGTGCCAGCAATTTTCAGTGAACCTTAACCGGCAGTTCCTGCAATTACAGCTTGTGCAAACCAAAGCCGGTCTGCGCGGAGCTTACGATTTGTTTTTAAGGTATAATTGGTTATCTTTGCCCCATAAAATGACATTGTAGATGAAATATATTAAGATAACGATTCTTGCTTTGGTATTCAGCTTCTTCGGCGGTGTTGCCGATGCACAAAACATCACCGAGCTGATGCGTAAGGCAAAGTCTATGGGGTTGTCTGATGCCGACATACAAAACCAGCTCAACAACAGCAACATGGCCGGCGTCTCGACAGGCACCGGCATAACGTCAGCCACCGGCGGCAAGAATGGTAAAATCACCTCTGACGGAGTCGATCTGTCGAAGCTCGACTTTGACGAACGCGGCCGCAAGCTGATAGATGAGTTGGTGATCGAGCAGGAAGATAACGTGCGTGTGCGCGACTCCCTCTCTAAGGTGGTGTGGGGACGCGAGATATTCTCCACTCCCACCCTCACTTTCGAGCCGGTATATAATATCGCCACCCCTGCCGACTATCGCTTAGGTCCTGAAGACGAGATCATAATAGACGTGTGGGGTCAGTCCGCAGCCAATTACCGACAGAAGATATCGCCCGACGGTACCATCACCTTAAGCGACGTGGGTGTCATATCTCTCAACGGCTTGTCTGTTGACGCTGCCCGCAAGAAGATAAGACAGGTGTTCTCGACGGTTTACGAGGGCATTGACGACGGTTCTGTGCGCGTCGAGATGTCGCTCGGTCAGATAAGGACCATAAAGGTCAACGTCGTCGGTGAGGTCGAGGTGCCCGGCACATACACGCTTCCTTCGCTGGCCACACTCTTCAACGCCATATATATGGCCAAGGGTACCAATGACATAGGCACCTTGCGTGATATCAAGCTGTTTCGCGGCAACAGACAGATAGCCTCGTTGGACGTTTACGAATATATACTCAACGGCGAGAGCTCGAGCAATTACCGTCTGCAAGACAACGATATAATAATGGTCGGTCCCTATCAAAACCTTGTCAAGATAGGCGGTAAGGTCAAACGCAAACGCATCTTCGAGCTTAAGAAGGGCGAGTCGCTCGCAGACCTTGTCAATTACGCCGGCGGTTTCAATGGCGATGCTTACACTCACAACATACAGGTAAATCGCAAGTCGACAGGACGTTATACCATACATACGGTGGAGCGCGACAACATGCCCGGCTTTGTCATGCAAGACGGCGACAGCATCTTCGTGGGTTCGGCCATACAGATGTTCGACAACAGGGTGTCGGTACACGGCGCCGTGTGGAGAGCCGGCAACTATGAGCTGCAACGAGCCAAGACAGTGTTGGGTCTGCTTAAGTTGTGTGACGGCGTCAAGGGCGACGCTTTCACCAGACGAGCGCAGATAGAACGCACACGCACCGATTTCAAACGTGAGATAATAGCGCTCGAGTTAGACAAGATATTGAACGGAGAAGCTCCCGATGTGGCGCTCGCACCGGAAGACAACCTATATGTACCGTCGATATACGACATTCAGGAGAAAAGTTATATACTGGTCAAAGGCGAGGTCAACAAAGCGGTGAACATGAACCCCTCGCAGTCGGTCAAGAACGATTACCTTAACATATATGCGCGATATTATCAGGGGCAAAACCCCAATGATGTGGCCGATAAACTGGAATATAACGAAATTGTAAACCGTATATATCAGAACAGATTGGTGCCCTATCTCAATCGCGACTCCGATCATCTGCTCTTCGATTATTCCAACACCGACTCCGTGCCCGACATACGACGCATAGACTCCGACACCATCATGTTTCGCGAGAATATGACCATTGCCGACGCCATACTTCTGGCCGGCGGTCTCAAAGAGTCGGCCTCTCAGGCCAATATCATGGTGGCCCGACGCATCAAAAATCCCGAGTCGGTCTCCTTTACCGACATGTTGGCCCAGGAGTTTGTCTTTAACATAGGTGCAGACCTCTCGTTGGACGAACGCGCCTCCAAATTCATACTCCAGCCCTATGACGAGGTGTTCGTAAGGCGTTCACCCGGTTACCAGGAGCAACATACGGTCACCATTGTCGGCGAGGTGCTCTTCCCGGGAGAGTATGTGCTCACCTCACGCGGCACACGACTCACCGACCTCTTGCACAAGGCCGGCGGAGCCACCCCCGAGGCATACATACGAGGCGCCAACCTTCGACGCATGATGACAATGGAAGACCTGGTGCGCCAGGAGACCCTCCGTAAGATAGCTTCCGACATGAAGGCAGGAAGCAGTAACGACACCATCATCGCCGGCGAGGTGCCCATGATAATGGTCGGCATAGATCTCGAGAAGGCTTTGAAAGATCCCGGCTGTGACGGTAACATCATATTGAAAGAGGGCGACATTCTCACCATACCGCAGAGAATGAGCACTGTGAAGATAAACGGCGCAGTCCTTTATCCCAATATGGTTACATATACCAAAGGTTACAAGGTCAAAAACTATATTCGCCAGGCAGGCAATTATGTCGATCGCGCCCGCAAGCGCCCATATATCATATATATGAACGGCACAGTGGCCTCGACAAGGTCAGGATTCTTCCACAAGCGTTACCCCACAGTGGAGCCGGGCTGCGAGATAGTGGTGCCGATGAAGGCAGGCGTCAAGCAACGCGTCAGCGGCATGGAGATCATATCTATGTTGAACTCGGCAGTCTCTATGGCAGCAATGGTGACATCTATTGTCAAATAACATAGCCGCCTGTTTGACGGCACTGCCGTATAGGCTTGCAGTAACTGCCGTTTTGATTTGCTGTAACTGCCTCCGGCGGCCCTTCCGGGGGAGGGGTCTCGGAGGGGTCTCG
>CAMRVW010000074.1 GCA_947054185.1 uncultured Rikenellaceae bacterium
GGTCCGAGACCCCTCCGTGACCCCTCCTCCGGAAGGGCCGCCGGTGGCAGTTCCGGCAAAACAATAAACGCAGTTCCCCCAAACAAAAAAGCCGACGCATCCCGCATCGGCTTTCCCTTTCGTCTTTAGGCGAATGAGTTATTTTCTTATGTTAAGGGCCTTGATGATGGCGCGATAACGCTCGATATCAACTTTAACCAGGTAATTGAGCATACGACGTCTCTTGCCGACAAGTCTCAAAAGGGCACGCTGTGTGTTGTAATCGTGCTTGTGAGTCTTGAGGTGACCTGTGAGGTGGTTGATACGGTGGGAAAATAACGCAATCTGGCTCTCGGGAGAACCGGTGTCGCTATTAGACTTTCCGTAAGTGCTAAAAAGCTCCTGCTTTTTTTCAGATGAAATACAGCTCATTTTTCAATTAATTAAATCGCGGCAAAGATACAACTTATTTTCCAATCCGCCAAAACAATCTGTCAAAACAACACACCGGAACAATCCGTCATAACGATTGCCGACACACCACCGGCCGAAACAGTCGGATAGATGGCAACGTCATAACGCCGACATCGCCTAAAATTACATAAAGCGCCTTACTCACCCGGTATGTACACCTCTATTATCTTGGCTTTGCCCTCGATGGTTATCTCGTCTATCACCGCCGGCACGAGCATGGTCTCACCCTTGGCGATGGTCTCGCGTCCGCCGTTCCACACCACATCGGCAGAGCCCTCCAGACAAATGTATATCACGAACGAATCGAGCTCGACATAGGGACGCGTCATGGCACCGTCCACCGACAACACCGACGAGGCAAAATATTTGCAGCTCTGCATTACGGAGGCCTCACCTGCCTTGGGCGACACGGTGACATTGTAATTACCTGTCTCATCGAAGTTTATGGCATCCAATGCAAGATCGGTATGCAACTGACGTGGGTTGCCGTTGTCATCGACACGGTTCCAGTCAAACACACGGTATGTTATGTCTGAGGTCTGCTGTATCTCGGCCACCATAAGTCCCTTGCCTATGGCGTGTATGGTGCCGGCGGGTATGAAATAGGCATCTCCGGGCTTCACCTTTATGCGCGAAAGCAGATCGGGCAGGTTACCCGCCTCGACACTCTCTATATACTCCCGACGCGACACTTTGCGGTTAAAACCCACACACAACTCGGCTCCCGGATCGCTGTCGAGCACATACCACATCTCGGTCTTGCCGTAAGCATTGTGACGTTCGGCAGCCAACTCATCGTCGGGATGCACCTGTATCGAGAGTATGTCGGCCGCATCTATGAACTTTATCAGCAAAGGAAACTCCTGACCGAACCTTTCATAGACGGCATCGCCCACAAGGTCGCCCATATACACCTCCACAAGCTCTTCTATGTCGTTGCCGGCCAGTTTGCCGTTGGCCACCACCGACACGTCGCCCTGCACACCCGAGAGCTCCCAGCTCTCACCGATCTTCTTTCCTGCCGGCAACTTCTTGCCAAAGGCGGCCTCCATGCGCCTGCCGCCCCAAATCCTCTCCTTATAGAGAGGTTTAAACTTCAACGGATAAAGCATATTGATATCTGTTTTTATATTTTCCACCCCCAAAAGTAAACATTAATTTCGTGAAACGCCGCCTGTCAGCCCAAAAATATTCCCATTGATACAATTTTACCCTTTGTGCCGAAAACAGGCAAACCCTGCACCGACCCGAACAGCGGCCGACGCAGGAACCGCCCGGCACAAACATGCGTTTCAAAGAAAATAAAAAGGGGTAAAATTTTTGGAATATAAAAATTATCTCTATCTTTGCAGTCTGTAAAACAATTACAAAACCGATTAAATGTACGCAATCGTAGAAATTGCAGGTCAACAATTTAAAGTTGAAAAAGATCGTAAGCTCTATGTTCACCGTCTTAAAGACGACGAAGGTTCGTCTTTGAGCTTCGATAAAATCCTGCTTGTGGATAACGACGGTCAGGTTAAAGTGGGCACACCTGTTGTTGAAGGTGCTCAGGTTAAAGCAAAAGTTCTTCGTCACCTTAAAGACGACAAGGTTATCGTCTTCAAGAAGAAGAGAAGAAAAGGCTATAAGGTTAAGAACGGCCATCGCCAATATCTTACACAAATAGTCATTGAAGAAATTATAGGTTAATTTAAAGCAGTTTGAAAAATGGCACACAAGAAAGGTGTTGGTAGTTCTAAAAACGGCCGTGAATCTGAAAGCAAACGTTTGGGTGTCAAGCTCTTCGGTGGACAATACGCAAAAGCAGGCAACATCATAGTACGCCAACGCGGCACCGTTCACAACCCCGGCGAAAATGTCGGCATGGGCAAAGACCATACCCTCTTCGCTTTGGTTGAAGGCACTGTCTCTTTCAAAAAGAGATCAGGCGGCAAATCGTTCGTATCTATCGTTCCCCTCTCGGAGTAACACTCTCGGAACAACAAATAGACAGGCTCTCCGAATATCGGGGAGCCTGTTTTTCATGTCATAAACGACAACACACCTCAACGATAATTCCACCTAACGTTTCATCAA
Organism: uncultured Rikenellaceae bacterium; assembly: GCA_947054185.1. GTDB lineage: Bacteria > Bacteroidota > Bacteroidia > Bacteroidales > Rikenellaceae > CASDZP01. Next base: position 2,533 of record CAMRVW010000074.1, read on the forward strand.
CGAGAACTCAAACCTCAACCCTCCCCCCGGCCTGTTGGCAACGGTTATGACACCGCCGTGAAACCTGACCGCATGTTTTACAATCGCCAACCCCAGACCCGTCCCCCCCATTCGGCGAGAACGCCCCTTGTCGACACGGTAAAAACGCTCGAACAAGCGCGGCAGATGCTCCTGACCAACACCGCAACCGTCATCCTCGAAACATATCGTGCACCGGTCGTCATCATTTTCAAGCAACGACACATATATATTCCTGCCACCCGAATATGCAATGGCATTTTCAGTCAGATTGCGAAAAACAGAGACTATAAGCGACATATTGCCATATATGACAACCGGCTCATCGAAACGGACGTGAAACATCATCCGCTCCTCTTCGGGCATTATCGCCAACTCCCGGGCAATCTCTTCGACGATATCGTTCACAACCACCGGCTCTTTGCCTATAAGGTGCCCGCCATCCTCCATGCGGGTGATAAGCGACACATCGCCTAACAGACGCATGAGGCGGCCGTTATGAATGTAACACCTCTCTATCAGCTCCTGCCGCCTCTCGTGGCTCAGGTCAATCCCCGAAAGCAGCGTTTCGAGACACACCTGCATGGCGGCGACAGGTGTCTTGAGCTCGTGATTCATGTTGTCGGTAAGCTGCCGTTTTATGCCTATCTTCTCCTGCTCCCGGCGCATGGCGTCACGGTGGGCGGCGTCCCTGTCTTTGACTGTCTGCTGCCATTGCTCATACAAGCTTACGATATGATTGGATATGGAGCCTAACTCGTCATCGGGAAAGCCTCTGTCATCGTCAAAAGGCTCTCCCCTCTCGGCCTTAGAGGCAAAACGGTCGAGCCGTTCTATGTTACCGCCTAACCTTCGGGCGACAAAAAAACCCGATATGCTTATCGCAAGGGCTATCAGCACCACCAGCCCTATAAAGGCAAGGTCGGCCCGTAACAATTCATGCAACGATGCCGAGTATGGCACGGCCGTGCGTACGACAAAACCGTCGCCTTGCGTGGCAGAGTAAAAATATACCCGCCCGTCGCTTGCCGAACGTCGCCCTATATGATAACCCGAACCGCTCTTCAACGCACCTGCCACCTCGGGACGCAGACGATGATTGTCGAGAGAGTCGCAAAAGAGCATATTGTCATACACGACATCCCCCGAAAGGGTGACCACCGATATGCGCAACCCTTCATAAGGATGTCGCCCGCCGGCAATGGTGTCGTACGGCAACCCGCGCTCCAGTTTTTCGAGCAGACGACTGTTATATAGTTGCAGCCTGCCATTGAGCAGCTCTGACTTATATCGCTTTTCCCGCATATACTGAAAACCGACGAAGCACAGCACCATGCTCCACAAAAATGCCAGCAACACCAAAAACAGCCGTTTGTAATATGAAAGTCTAATCACGGAAGCCATAACCGAAACCCGAACGTGTCACAATATACGAACCGTAAGAACCTATCTTTGAACGCAAACGGGTGATGTTGACATCTATGGTGCGGTCTAACACAACCACCTCGTTGCTCCATACCCGGCCCAATAGCTCTTCACGCGAACATATCTTGCCCCTATGCGATATAAGATAGGCCAGCAGCTCGAACTCCTTGCGCGTGAGCCTCACCTCCACACCGTCCACGACACATCTTTTAAACTCCAGATCGAGCCGCAAACCCTCTGCCTGCAACACATCGGGCTTGACGGCCCCGCCACTGCCTGCTCCGGCACGGCGCAACACGCTCTTTACCCTCGCCGTAACATTACGTATGGTATAAGGCTTCACGATGTAATCGTCGGCGCCTATGTTCAGACCCATCACCATATCATCCTCAGTATCGCGCGCAGTACAGAATATAATAGGTATGCCGGCAGTGGTCACATCGGCCTTGACCATCTTGGCCATTTTCATTCCGCTTATCTCTCCCATCATTATATCGAGAATGATCAGCGAATATTTTTTCAGATCGAGCCCCAATGCCTGCTCTGCACTCAAAGCCGTATCGACCTCATAACCCTCGTTTTCGAGGTTGAGCTTCAACACCTCGCACAAGGTCTCCTCATCATCCACTATCAATATACGCTCGCAAGCCATGACTCTCTCTTTTTTATTTATGCGTAAAGTTACATATAACAATCGAACAAAATCCTCCCCCGGACAATATTTAACGAAAATGTAATATTTCCCGAAACGGACATTTAACCAAACTATAATTTTCCTGAAATATTATTGAAACATATCCCCGATACATTTGCGGCATCGAATCAAAACCGCAATGACAATGAGAATAAAAGCCGTGGCAGCCGCCCTTTCTGCCTGTATATGTGCCACCTGCCTGCCGGCACAGGCGCATGAGACCGCAAAAGAGGAGCCCGGAGGCAAAGCGATAGTGCAAGTGTTCGCAAACCTCCACGCCGGACTGAATAGAGGCCGCAACGACCGAGGCTTCGGGCTCGACCGCTGTTATTTGGGATATGAACACAAACCGGCAAAGGGACTCACCATAAAGGGCGTGATAGACATGGGGGCATCCGTCGAGATGTCTGATCATCAGCTCTTCCTCTATATCAAAAACGCGATGATATCATGGCAAAAAGGGGGCCTTACGCTAAACGGAGGCCTTATACCAACCACGCAATTCAACTTCCAGGAGAAATTCTGGAGCTATAGATACGTCATGAAGTCATTTCAAGACCAATATAAGTTCGGCAGCAGTGCCGACGTGGGCGTGTCGGCCGCTTACAGGTTTACAGAACACGTCTGTGCCGACGCGATCGTCGTAAACGGCGAAGGTTACAAGAAGATACGCAGAAAAGAGGGTTTCAACTATGGCTTGGGCGTGACCGTCACCCCCGCCGAAGGCTTTTACATGCGTCTGTACGGAGGGTTGAACCGCGGCGCCGGCAATGAGGGGGAAGATATCGTCAACATGGCCGCCTTCGCAGGTTACAAGTGCGACATATTCACAACAGGCGCCGAATACAACCACATGCTAAGCGGCTCTTTCGGACAAACCGACCGATACGGTTATTCGGTATTCGCATCGTTCAGACTGACAAAAAACACCGACCTTTACGCCAGGTTCGACCACTTACGCTCAAAAAAGGAGGCAGACGAAAAGGCTGCGATCATAGGCGCGCAATTCAAACCGTGCAAATATATAAAGATATCTCCCAATCTCAGAATCAACATGCCCGGCAACAATTACTCGGCATACTTAAACTGCAGTTTCGGTTTCTGACGATATTTTTCCGACTTCAAACCGCTGCCCGACCAAGCCCGAGACCCGCTTTACAGGGATATCGCAAGCCGCACGTGACACCCTTTTCACGCACCCCGGGCAACACCCGTAAACAAAAAATAGCCCCTTACCCCCAAAATATCGAAAAAAAATCGTATATTTACCGCTTGAAAGAAAAATTGTAATATAATGTATAACGCAACACAGAAAGTTATCGATCTCGGCGACGGTCGCCGCATCGAAATCGAGACAGGCAAGCTGGCCAAACAAGCCGACGGTTCTGTCGTCGTCAAACAAGGCAACACCATGCTCCTGGCCACCGTTGTGGCAGCCAAAGAGGCCAAAGAGGGTGTTGACTTCATGCCTCTTCAGGTCGAGTATAAAGAGAAGTATGCCTCTATAGGCCGCTTCCCCGGGGGCTTCCTCAAGCGCGAGGCCCGTCCTTCCGATTACGAGATACTCATATCGCGCCTTATAGACCGCGCCTTGCGTCCCCTCTTCCCGTCAGACTATCATGCAGATGTCTTCGTTACGGTCAACCTCATATCGGCAGAGGCCGACACCCAGCCCGACGCATTGGCCGGTCTGGCGGCATCGGCAGCCCTCGCCGTGTCTGACATACCCTTCGGCGGCCCCATATCGGAGGTGCGCGTGGCACGTGTCGACGGCAAGCTGAAGATCAACCCCCTGCTCTCTGAGATGGAGCGCGCCGACATAGACATAATGGTGGGCGCCACCTATGACAACATCCTCATGGTCGAGGGCGAGATGAAAGAGGTCAGCGAGGCCGACATGCTCGAGGCCATCAAGTTCGCCCACGAGGAGATCAAGAAGCACTGCCTGGTGCAGATGGAGCTCAGCCGCGAGCTCGGCAAAGATGTCAAACGCACCTATTGCCACGAGACCAACGACGAGGAGCTCAAAGCCAAAGTCATAGCCGACACTTACGACAAGGTCTATGCCATAGCCCGCGCCACCAGCACCAAACACGAGCGTTCGGAGAAGTTCGACGCCGTGGAGGAGGAGTTCCTCTCCCAGTACGACGAAGAGGAGCGCGCAGAGAAAGAGCCTCTGATCAAACGATACTTCCACGATTTCGTTCTCAAGAAGGCAATGCGCAACATGATACTCGACGAGGGCATACGCCTCGACGGACGCGCCACCGACCAGATACGTCCCATCTGGTGCGAGGTCGGATACCTTCCCTCGGCACACGGCTCGGCCATATTCACCCGCGGCGAGACCCAGTCGCTCACCACTGTAACCCTCGGCACCAAGATGGACGAGAAACAGATAGACGAGGTGCTCTTCCAAGGCTCGGAGCAGTTTGTGCTCCACTATAACTTCCCGCCGTTCTCAACAGGCGAGGCACGTCCCGCCCGCAGCCTCTCGCGCCGCGAGGTGGGCCACGGCAACCTTGCCCTGCGCGCCCTCAAAAACATGGTGCCGCTGGGAGAAGAGAACCCCTATGCCGTGCGCGTGGTCTCTGACATACTCGAGTCTAACGGCTCGTCGTCAATGGCAACGGTATGTGCCGGCACACTGGCCCTCATGGATGCCGGCGTGAAGCTCAAAAAGCCCGTTTCAGGTATCGCCATGGGCCTTATCACCGACACCGAGAGCGGCAAATATGCCGTCCTGTCAGACATCCTCGGCGATGAAGACCACCTGGGCGACATGGACTTCAAGGTCACCGGTACCAAAGACGGCATCACCGCCACCCAGATGGACATCAAGGTGGACGGCCTCTCGTACGAGGTGCTGGCCAAGGCTTTGGAACAGGCACGTCAGGGCCGTCTGCACATCTTGGGCAAGATACTCGACACCATCGCCGAGCCGCGCGCCGATTACAAGCCTCAGGTTCCCCGCGTCACCCGCCTCTATATCGCCACCGACTTCATAGGTGCCGTGATAGGCCCGGGCGGCAAGGTGATACAGGATATACAGAAGACCACCAACAGCACCATCACCATCACCGAAGAGGAGGGCCGCGGCGTGGTCGACATCTTCGCAACGGACAAAGAGTCGATGGATGCTGCCATTGCGCGCGTCAAGGCTCTCACCACCGTTCCCGAGGTGGGCGAGGTGTACCACGGCAAGATACGCTCTATCATGCCCTTCGGTGCATTCGTCGAGATAATACCCGGCAAGGACGGCCTCATGCACATCTCTGAGATAGAGCACCGTCGCTTCGAAACCATGGAAGAGACCGGGCTCAAAGAGGGCGACATGATAGACGTCAAACTGCTCGACATCGACGCCAAGAGCGGCAAACTCAAACTCTCTCACAAGGCCCTCATTCCCAAGCCCGAGAAGAGCGAGAAAAAATAAGACACCCGTAAAATCGACATTGTGCGGCCCTGAAAAAGAGGCCGAGACAAACCGAATGACGAATACCTCACAAACGGAGCCGTGCGACACTTGTCGCACGGCTCCGTTGATATCTGCACCGCGAGATAACGACACTCACACAAAAATATTTCACACCGCCGGCCTGACGGGAAAGTTTTTGGCAGACTTTTTGCGACGTTACCGGTTATCTGCAAACCGACTTACGCCAAAAAGAAGATGATACGATTTAAAAAAGAACTCTCTTTTAGTACAAAATGTGCGTACTTTAAAATATAAATGTTATATTTGCGCCAAATATCCTAACGAAGGAAAGAAGATTAAAAAATAGTAAAAAACCAACTAATTTAAATTTCACTATGAAAAAGTTTGTTAAACTTGGTCTTGCGCTCGCCTCTATGGCTCTCGTGCTGACAAGCTGCGACTGCTTTAAGAAGTATGCAAAAAAAGCAGACACCGTGGCTGTTTCATGCTCACCGACCGTATTGAGCCTGAAGGGTGACGTTGTTACCGCCACTTACACCGTGGAGTTCCCCGCAAAGGTATTCCCCAAGAAAGGTGTTGCCAAAATAATCCCCGTTCTCAAATACGAAGGTGGCGAGATCGTGGGTACACCCAAATATATTCAGGGTGAGAGCGTGAAAGACAACTATGAGGTTATCAGCAACGCAAACGGCGGTTCTTTCACTCACACCGTCTCTTTCCCTTACCGTCCCGAGGCCAAATTGGCGACTCTCGAGCTCCGCATGGAGGGCAAATGCTGCAGCAAAGACTGCGCTGACGTTGAGTTTACCGAGCGTCCCGAAACTTACGTTTTGGCAGAGGGCGTGAGCACCATTCAGCTCTTGGCTGACGACTTCGCTCGTTTGGTTATCGCTCCCGACCAGTTCAAACGTATCACCACCGAGACCGAAGAGGCTAAGGTTATGTTCCTTGTAAACCAGTCTAACGTTCGCAACAACCAGATCAACTCTGCAGACATCAAGGCTTTGCAGCAGTTCATCAAAGACAACGCGGGCAAGGACAGAAGAACCCTCAGCGACCTTTACACCAAGGCTTACGCTTCACCCGAAGGCCCCGTGGCATTGAACAACCGTCTCTCTAAAGAGCGTGGCAAGAACACTCACACCGCGTTGAGCAAGAAGTTCAAGAAAGACAAGATGCCTATCGCCCCCACTTTCGACGTTGACGCCTTGGGCGAAGACTGGGACGGTTTCCAGCAGTTGGTTGCCGCATCTGACATACCCGAGAAGGATGTTATCCTCCAGATTCTTCAGATGTACTCTGACCCCGTTAAACGCGATCAGGAGATCAAAAACATGTCTCAGGTGTTCTCTATTCTCAAAGAGAAGATTCTTCCCGAGCTTCGTCGCAGCAAACTTATCATGAGTGTCGACATCGAAGGTCTCTCTGACGATGAGCTCAGAGCAGCCGTCAACTCAGACATCAACTCTCTCAAACTCGAGGAGATGCTTTACGCTGCAACCCTCTTCGGCGACAACGCAACCAAAGAGAGAATATACTCTGCCGTAACCAAGAAATACCCCAAATGCTATCGCGGTTGGAACAACCTCGGCGTGGTTCTGGCAAGACAAGGCAAGATCAACGATGCTAAAAACGCTATCGCAAAAGCTGCCGACATCAACGCTTCTTCTTCAGAAGTTGCCAACAACCTCGGTGTGATCGCCCTTTACGAAGGCAACAAGGCTGAGGCTAAGAAATATCTTGGCAGCATCAACAGCGCTGAGGCCAAATACAACATGGGCCTGGTTTACCTCCAGGAGGGCAATTACGAGGCTGCCGTTAAGGTTCTCAACGGTTACAACCTCGCAGTGGCAGAGACTTGCAACGGCAACTTGGCTAACGCTAAGAACATCCTTGCTAAAGACAACTCTGCAAAGGCTTGCTATCTCAAAGCCCTCATTGCAGCTAAAGAAGGCAACAAGGCAACCATGCTCTCTAACCTCAACGCTGCTGTTAAACAAAACAGCCAGTACGCACAGGAGGCTCTCACTGAAATAGACTTCGCGCCCTATTTCGAAGAGACTGAGTTCGTTGCTATCGTCAGAAAATAATCTGAGCCGAACGAATAACCAAAGGCCGCACCGCTGGTGCGGCCTTTTCTTTTTTATCATACCCGCAGTCGACCCTATTACAATGCCCGGACAACCGGAAATGCCACGCCTGCTTCATGTTCCACCCCATAACTTCATCACACCATCACCTCCTCCCCGTTGCGACCGACCGCAGGTCGACCCACACCGCGGTCTGAGGAACGAAAACCGCACACTCTTACTTGTATCCGGCATAACGAAGTGTGGAGTAAACACAAGTTCCTTGTGAACGGGACGACCCAAGGAGTCCCGAGCGGCCCGAAGCCTCCCCCAACGGAGGGCCGCAACATCGCACAGCAATATATAAGCGCAGTGATTAAAGCACCCTGCCACCTCTCAT
>CAMRVW010000075.1 GCA_947054185.1 uncultured Rikenellaceae bacterium
GGTTTTGTTCGCCAAAACAGATATTCTTTGAGTTATTATCATAATTTTGCACTTGTTTGTTGAGTCTGCACCGCTCGGCAAAATGCAAGCTCACTTGCTTTTGCGCTCGCTTATTCGTATCTTTGTCGGAGTATCTATAACGGAGCGTGATATATGTCGGCGCCCCGATTGAAGCGCACAGATGGTGCGGTTGTGTGATGTGTTGTGTGTCAGTGCCGTGTGGCATTGATGGAAAATGAAGGCCTTGTCATGAAAAACAAATTAAGCTCCTTTATAAGGAAGCCGATCTTTTCCGACACCCGTCTGCTGGCGGTTTTGTGGCTCGGGGTGACCTTGGCCGGTGCTCTGATAAAGGGGCTTCGCGGTTCGTATAACAATTATCTCATATTCAAAGGCACCTTCTTTCATGCTCTTGATGGGTTGCCGCTTTTCGGGCTCTATCCGGCCGAGTATGCCGATTGCAACCATTACGGTCCCTTTTTCAGCCTCTTTATGGCGCCGTTTGCCTCGCTGCCCGATGTTGCAGGCATCTGCCTGCTTATGACGGTATGTTCGCTGGCGCTATTTTTGGCCATACGCTCGCTGCCCATAGGGAATCCCTGCAAGGCGTTCGTTATATGGTTCACGGTCAACGAGCTTTTCACCGCCGTGGCCATGCAGCAGCTCAACATACTTGTTGCGGCGGGCATAATATTTTCGTTCACTCTGACGGAGCGTAAACACGATTTTTGGGCCGCCTTTTTCATAGTGCTTCTGACGGCAATAAAGCTGTATGGCATCGTGGGGTTGGCCTTCTTTCCCTTCTCCAGGCGCAAACCGCTATTTGTGTTGTCGTTGCTTTTTTGGGCGGCGGTTATCTTCTTGGCACCCATGCTTATAAGCTCGCCCGACTATGTGATGGGGCAATATTCGGCCTGGGCGCACGAGATAGCCGTCAAAAACGGAGACAACCTGTTCTCGCTTCATCAGAACATATCGCTCTTGGGCATGATACGCAAAATATCGGGAGGGTCATACTCCGACCTGTGGGTGATAGTGCCGGGGCTGGTGTTGCTGGGGGTGCCCTATCTGCGCTTTGCTAACTATCGCAACAGGCGTTTCAGGCTCTTGTCGTTGGCCTCGGTGCTGTTGTTCACTGTGCTTTTCAGCACTGGCAGCGAGTCGAGCTCTTATATAATAGCGCTTTGCGGTGCGGCTATATGGTGGTGCGTCACCCCTGTGGGGCACACGCCGATTGTCAACGCCATGATGATATTTGCCTTTGTGCTGACATCGCTCTCGCCAACAGACATATTTCCGCGATCGATACGCATGGAATATGTAATGCCCTATGCGCTCAAAGCCCTGCCTTGCGTGTTGATATGGCTTGAGCTGACAAGAGAGTTGTGGTGCCGACGCTATTTCGACGACCCGGCCACAGACCTTGCACCTATTGTCGATGCAGACATAAAATAAGTATATGAAACAGAGAGTTACCATAGTAATACCGGCTTATAACGAGGGTGAGAACTGCGTTGTCATGGCCGACAGTCTCGATGGGGTGTTTGCCCGGCTGCCATACGACCACAATGTCATATTCGTTGACGACGGCAGTGCCGACAACACCCTGGAGGTGCTCGAGCGGTTGGCCCAAAGACCCAATGTCGGTTACCTCTCGTTTTCGCGCAACTTCGGACATCAGGCCGCTCTTATGGCCGGACTTGCCGCAAGCGACGGCGACTGCACCATATCGATGGATTGCGACATGCAGCATCCGCCCGAGCTGATAGGCCGCATGCTCGAGTTGTGGCAAGAGGGCTATGAGGTGGTTTATACGCGCCGCATGGAAGACAGGCGCTTGCCTTTGTTAAAGCGTCTCAGCTCCAAGATGTTCTATAAAGTGCTCAACTCACTATCGTCTGTCAGGTTGGAGGATGGCGCCGCCGACTTCCGTCTGACCGACAGGACCGTCACCCAGACGCTCGCGTCATTGGACGAGAACGAGCCTTTCATAAGAGGCCTGGTCAGCTGGATAGGCTTCCGTCAGTGCTCCATAGCATACAATCCCGGCGAGAGGGTGGCGGGGCAGAGCAAGTACACCCTTGGCAAGATGGTGAAACTTGCCGTCGAGGGGGTGACCTCGTTCAGTGTGCGCCCGTTGCATATAGCCGCATGGGTCGGCTTCGTGATGGCGCTTATAGGTGTGGCGGGCATACCCTATGTGATATGGAGCTTCGTTACGGGCAACGCCATGGCGGGGTGGAGTTCGCTTATGGTGACAGTGATATTCTTTTGCGGGGTGCAACTTATAATGACCGGCATAATGGGCATCTATTTGGGCAAGCTGTTTGTGGGGTCGAAGCACCGTCCTCGTTATATAATACGTAAATCATCCGTCAAATGATACTGCTTACTTTCGATATAGAAGAGTTCGACATGCCGTTGGAGTATGGTCGTCAGATACCTTTGGAGCGGCAATTGCAGATAAGCGCCGAGGGTTTGCAGGTGCTTTTGCCGATACTTGACAGGCACGGCGCGCATGCCACCATGTTTACCACCGCCACCTTTGCCGAGGGACGGCCCGAACTTGTGGCCTCCATGTGTCGGGCGGGGCACGAGATAGCCTCTCACGGCCTTTACCACTCGCAGTTCGAGTTGCCGCATTTGCAGGTGGCCCGCCGGAAGCTTGAGCAGGTGACAGGCATGCCCGTGACTGGTTATCGTGCACCTCGCATGATGGAGGTGCCCACAGAGGCGATACTCAAGGCAGGTTATCGTTACTCCTCTTCCATAAACCCCACATTCCTGCCGGGGCGTTACAACAACCTGGGCAAGCCGCGACGTTATTTCAACGACAACGGTATGGTGCAGATTCCCGCCTCGGTGTCGCCCATGAGGCTGCCTCTCTTCTGGCTTTCGTTGCACAACTTCCCGTTGTGGTGGTACAGGCATCTGTGTCGGCGGGCGTTGAGGCACGACGGTTACCTCAACCTCTATTACCACCCGTGGGAGTTTTCGGGCTGCCTGCACGACCCTGCGCTCAACATGCCGTACATAGCCCGTCACAACTCGGGCGCCAAGATGGCCGAACGGCTCGACAGTCTGCTTGACAGCCTCGACAGGACGGGTGTCGGCTATGCCACCGTGTCGCAGTTTCTTACCATGCGGGGAGCATTGAAATAAGATGACAAGGCTTGTAAAGAGAATATACGAGCTGATATTGCGGCATGAGTTCCTTAAGTTTGCCGTGGTGGGAGGCACCTCTTTTGCCTTGCACTGGGGCATATATGTGTTGCTCATGACGGTGGGGTGGACTTATAACCCCGCTTACATAACCGGGTACATATTGTCGTTCATATACAATTTTTTCGCCTCCAGCCTCTTTACCTTCAAGTCGAAACCGACTCTTTTGCGGGGCATCGGTTTCGCCCTTTGCAATGCGGTCAATTTCGGACTTCATGTGTTGTTGCTCAACGTATATGTGAGCGTGGGTGTGGCCGAGTGGATTGCTCCGCCGTTGGTGCTGGCCGTTGCCGTGCCGGTCAATTTCGTGCTCGTGCGTTTTGTGATGAAAGACAGCAGGCTGGGGTAAGGCTTCAAGGGCCGTTTTAAAGGGGGCTTCGATTTCGGAATGTACGTCATTCGGGTTTGGACGCTTTGATAACATCATTCGGTTTCGGGGAGTTTTGATGACTTCATGTGCTTTAGGACTTTTCAGAAACGTTATGCGCTCGCTTTCGGGATGTTTTGAGAGCGGCGCACTTTCGGTTCCGAAGCTCCTTGATGGCATCATTCGGGTTAGGTGTTTTGAAACGGCTGCGCTTTCGGACGTTTCAGAACGGCCGGCAATAAAAAAGACGCTTTCTGTTTTAGAAAGCGTCTTTTTTATGGTCTGATGGGCACTATTTCATGCTCTTGACGAAGTCGATGAACTCATCGGGTATGTTGAGCGACCGTTTGGCTATCTTGCCGTCGGAGCCTATGGCCACGGCGTAAGGATAACCGTCGGCCTTGTAAGTCGATGCGATGGCCTTGCCCTCGTTGGCGCCGGCCACCGTCGTCCACTTGGTGATGCCCTTTTTGGTCAGCATCTCTTTTATCATGGTGTCGTCATCGCCATAGTTTACCGCAATGACGGCAATGTCTGGACGTTGTGCGGCCAGACGGGCCATCTTGTCAATGTCGCCGTTGTCGCACCATGTGCCCCAGAAATAGAGCACCGCCTTTTTGCCTTTTATGGCCTTGGCGAGGTTGAACGGCTTGCCCGCGGGTTTGGTTGTCGAGTTGAAATCGACGAAGGGTTGCCCAACCGACACCATCTCTATCTCTCTTTGCACCTCTTTGTCATGGTTGTAACGCGAGGCCAAGACACCATACAGCATTGTTGCCAGCATGTCTGTGCCCGGGGGAGTCAGAAGCGCCGGGAACATCTTGAGTACGCTGTCGCGGTGCATCTCTGAAAGGTAATATATCGAAAGCGGAGACTGGGGATGCGATGTGATGTAATGTGCGCGCAGGGCCGTTATCTGCTCGTATGCACGACGTATTCTTTGGTTGTTGCGCACCTCATGGGCGCTGTTGTACTCCTTTTTCAGGGGTATCGCCTCGGTCTCGACACGGGCATAATCGTCGCCGAAGACCGAAGAGCCCTTTATCGACACCACCGACACGCCGTCGACTATTTCGCCCTCCACCACAAGACGGTCGCCAGGTATTGCGATGAATGACGGACGGTCTATGTCGAACTTCGAGGTCGAGCTGTTGATGAGCGTCACCTCGGTGGGCTCGGTTATGCTCTTTACAAACACCACATTTTCGCCACTGTAAGGTGCGATGGTGTCGTAACGTATGCTCGACTTATTTAACGGTATCTGACGGACAACGAGTATGTCAGACTCCATGCCGTCGATAGAACCGACCACAGCGCCCTCGGGCATGTCAGAGCAACCGCACAAGGCCAGTGCCGCCGCCAAAACACAAAACAATATACGCATATTATTCAATAGTTAACTTGTTGCCTTTAACTTAAACAACGTCACAAATATACAAAACAGTTCCGAGAAACGGAATTTACCCTTCAAATTTTCACTTTTGCCTCCCTCTCAGGCTTTTGTTTTGGTGCAGCTATTCGGTGTCTTTGTGGCACTTCAGGCTCGGGCGGCCAGACGCTCGCACCCTTGTCTCGCCGACTGAAACGTCGAAAACAGGGTCGGCCCACGCGACAAATGCTCTCAAACAGATTTTTGTCGCGTCAGTTGATCTCTATCTCGAACATTTTCGGCCAGTTCTTGCCGGTGACATAGATCTTTTTCTGCACAGAGTCGTATGCGATGCCGTTCATGACATCCGTTGTGGAGGTAATGTCTTTTTTATCGAGCAGGTCGTCGCATTTGACCACCGCATCAACCTCTCCCGTGGCGGGGTCTATTATCAGTATGTTGTTGTAACCATATACGTTAGCCCATATCTTGCCCTCTATCCACTCTAACTCGTTGATGTTGAAAACGACTCCTGTGGGGGTCGATACCGTAATGCGTCTTTTGCGGTTGAATGTGGCGGGGTCGACCTCGTAAATATATTGCGAGCCGTCGCTTATATATAGCTTTTCGCCATCGTTGGTTATGCCCCATCCCTCGGTGTATATCTTGCGTCGCCCTATCTGCTTGAATGTTGCGGGGTCAAACAGCAGAACGGCCCTCTCGCGCCATGTCAGCATATAGAGTGTGTCGCCAAGAACGGTTATGCCTTCGGCAAAAAACTCTTCGGGGATGTCGACGCGGGCTATCACTTTTTGCTCGGGGAAAGAGCGTTTCTCCAAGAACGACACTCCATACTCGCCGCTGCTTTCAAGCAACATGCCGTCGTGAAACTCCAGCCCCTGAGTGTATGTGTGGCGTGAATGAGGCAACACCTGCTTTATCTTCACGCTCAGCTCTTTGGGCTTGTCGGTGTCGCCGTTTTGCATTGATGAGGTTGGGCCGCATGCGCATGAGGTAAGCGTTATTATGATGGCCACTGCCGATATGATGGATTTATTTTTCATGTCCGTTGTTGTTAATCATGTCCACCCATGTGCGTATGTCTTGCTCGCGGTTGCGGCGGCATATAAGCAGGGAGTCGCCGCCATCGACCACGATATACCCATCCAGTCCGTCTATTATGGCCTTCTTGCCGTCGGATAGCTTTATGACAGACTTTTTTACGTCGCTCAAAAGCATGGTCGACAGCTCTTTATTGCCGGTGACGTTGTCGCTGTCGTCTTTCTCGGCCATTGCGTAAAGCGACCCCCAGGTGCCTATGTCAGACCAGCCTAAGTCGGCCTGACGCACGTAAACGTTGTCGGCATGCTCCATGATGCCGTAATCTATCGATATGTTGGGACACTCGGAATAGATGGAGTTGATATAGGTCTGCTCCTCGTCGGTGGAATAGAGGTCGGCGCCGTTGGCAAAGAGAGTCTCTATCTCGGGTTGGTGTTTTTCGAAGGCGTCGACTATTGCAGATATGCTCCAGACGAAAATGCCTGAGTTCCAAAGAAATTCACCCGTTGATACGAACACTTTGGCCATCTCGAGGTTGGGCTTTTCGGTGAAGAGCTTAACCTTGTGTATGGCGTTGTCGCGCACCGATTCGCCCTTTTGTATGTAACCGTAACCTGTCTCGGGGCGTGTGGGCGTCACTCCTATGGTCATCAGCACGTTGTTGCAGGCGGCAAAGCCCATGGCGTCGTCGATCACACGCTCGAACTCTTCATGCTTGAGTATCAGGTGGTCGGCGGGTGCGAAAACAACGGTGGCGGCGGGGTTGACCGACGCGATGCGATGCACGGCATAGGCTATGCAGGGCGCGGTGTTACGCCTCATAGGCTCGCAGAGCACCTGATTTTCGTTAAGCTCGGGCAGCTGCTCCAGCACTATAGACTTGTATCGCTCGTTGGTGACCACCAGAAAATTTTCACGCGGTATGATGCCGGTAAAGCGGTCGAAGGTCAGTTGAATGAATGTGCGGCCGACACCCACCACGTCGACGAACTGTTTGGGACGCTCCTCACGGCTCAGCGGCCAGAAACGGCTGCCGATGCCGCCCGCCATAATCACGCAATATCTGTTGTTGTCCATGGGCATGAAGATTATTTGCAAAGATAGGCTTTAGAACCAAGAAAAACAAAAAGAACGCAAAATATCCTTTGATCGACGGGGCCGTACGCACTTGCCGGTCTGTCGGTCAAAGGATATTGTAACAATGAAGCCCCTTTTTACTTGTCTAACGAGGCGAGCATGCTGACTATCACCAGGAACATCAGGTATAGGAATATGCCCACGCATGAGGCGCCGACTCCCCACCAGGTCCACTTACGCGCATTTTTGGCGGCGGTCTCGGCACCGGCATAGTCGCCCATTGCCCAAAGCGAGTCGACCTTGTTGGCCTGTATTATGGCTGCTATGCCGAAGGGCAGGCAACACATCACGGTCGACAATATGGCGCCCACCAGATAGTTGTCGGGCTTGGGCCTGTAAGGGTTTTGTCCGTAAGGCTGTTGTGCGTATGCCGAAGGCTGCCGTGGAGCGTATTGCGGCTGAGCGACGTATGGCTGTGACGGCTGTTGGGGGGTGAAATAGTTTTGCCATTGCAGGCTGACGTTGCCCACTTTAAGGGTGTCGAACATAGGGTTTAACGTGGCTGTGCCGAATATGCGCACATCGTTTACGAAGGTGCCCGACGCCGAGTTCAAGTCTTCAAGTGTGTATTTGCCGTCGTCGTGCAACGTGATGCGGCAATGGCGCTCGGATATCGAAAGGTCGTCTATGACAACGTTGTTCTCTTGAGGAAGCCTCCCTATTGTGATCGTCTGCATGGTGTGAAAATTAAATCGGTTTGTTTCTTTGGCAAAGTTTGTCAAAAAACTCGGCATCTGCAAATGTTTTTGTGTCAAAAGGGTGGCAGCGGCTTATGATGATTGATTTTGCGGATGTAATGTATTTATATTCAGGTGCGTCCTGCTGTGGTCGGCACAGGTGTCGGGTGCTGAAGTTTTGTCGGGGAGTATTTTTTCGTGTCGAAAGAGTTGGTATGGTTGGTGTCTTAGGGGTAATGGGTTGATATTCAGATATGTTTGTGCTTGTTTTGACGGTCCGGGTGTTTGGCTTGCGGTGTCGTCAGGTTGCATGGCAGATATCTTGCAGGGTGATTGGGCGGTTAAGACGCTTGTTTTTATGTTATTATTTCGTATCTTTGACCTGTCGGTCTTAGATACTCCGCCTCGGTCAACCAAATAAAATTTGTTTGCCTCTCGGCTTATTCGTATCTTTGACCTGTCGGCTTAGATACTCACGCTCGGCAAAATGCAAGTAAACTTGCTTTTGCCCTCGCTTATTTGTATCTTTGGCTGTCGCCTTAGATACTCCGCCTCGGACAAACAAATAAAATTTGCTTGCCTCTCGGCTTATTCGTATCTTTGCCTTGTGTTATCTTATCGGTCGGGCGTTTTTGATCTCCTCCGTGAGGGCAAATCGGCAGATATTGTTTGTGTGCCGTGTTTTGCGGTGATTTGATGAAGATGAGAAAAGTAATTTTTGTGTTGCTTTCGGTCATGTTTTGTGTGACGGCAACGGGGCAGGGGGTCAGTTATTCCGGCTTCGATGTGGTCTATCTCAAAAATGGCTCGGTCTTAAAGGGGCGTATCGTTGAGATGGTTCCCTCTCGCAGTGTCACCATAGCCACCCCCGACGGCAGCGTTGTCTATTGCGATCTGGCCGATGTGTCGCGTTTTGCCCGCGAGTCAAAGCCGGGTGGACGCATGGGCAAGCAAGAGAAACGGCAGGTCAAGAAATGTTTGCAGACATGGGTGAGGTATAATAACGGCAATGTGAATACGCTTCCCGATGTATATGTCATGAAAGGGCAAGAGCCTGAAAATAGCTCTTATCGTCCGCCCGTTGTGTACAACGGGCAATCTGCCGCCGGTCAGCCGGCCGGCACGGAGAAATCAGACGGAGGGCAACAATCGGTGCGTCCCGTGCAACCGTCACGCCCTGTGCAGACGACACCGTCCAAGCAGTATGGTCTTATACGTCAACCCGGCTTGCAGACATCGTCTAAGAGTGGCTCAAGCGGCCGTACCGGCTCTAAGGCCGTCTCAAAGCAGCCCGCAGCAAGCTCCGCTCCCAAATCGTACGGCTATATGGTGCGACAAGATCGTACGACGGCCTCCAAACCGTCGACACCGTCACTTGAGAGCAATGCCGCGACGGTGCGTCCGCCCGAGCGTACAACTCAAGGCCGCACGGAAGAGTCCGATAGGTATGAGGTGACACCATATCGCAGTCCGGTGCCTTATGGCGAATATCGTCCGTCTCAACATACCGGCACTGCCGGCAAGTCAAAGCAGGCGAAAAAAACTGCTCCGACAAAGAGTTACGATACCCGCAAAAGTGCCACGACCTCATCGCAGCGTCCCGCTGTGCAGTATGGTCAGACACAGCGTCCGCAGACCACTGTGGTAAAACGCGACACAGACAAGCCTAAACCTGCCAACACATCCGGCGGTTACGAGGGCAGGGCCGATATATCATACGGTCGAAGCGTGATGGGCAATACATTCAACGTGGCGGCCGTAAACCTTACGAACGGTTATCGTTTCAACCCCTATTTTTACCTGGGTGCCGGGGTGGGTATTCGCAGCTATCACTATCAGCAAAATATCATATATTCACCCACTTACGGCGACTTTAAATTTGTCAACGAGTTTGTCGTGCCTGTTTTTGCCACTGTCAGCGTCGATTTCACCAAGACGCGTCTGGTGCCTTTCTTGTCGGTGAATGCCGGTTATGGCATACCGTTAGGTGGCGACGAGATGGGGGGTGTGACCGTTGCGCCATCTCTCGGCGTGGCATACAGGCTGAAGAAAAAGGTGAAACTTTCGTTGAGCGCCGTTTACATGCTCGACAGATGTAACCTTAACGATGGTATGTTAGATCCGGAGTTGTACCGAACAGGATTTTCAGGTTCGGTCAGTGTGAGGTTTGGGGTCAGATTTTAGTTGTGAGCAAAAAGGGGACGACAGAGTTTGTGTCATGGTTTGCAGGCTTGGTTCCAATATGCTGTCTATGCTTGTTTAGTTAGGGTAATGTGCTGAAAATTAGATTGTAAATATAAAAATGTACATATTTTTACGATTGATTGTTGGTAAATTGGGAAAAATGTAATACCTTTGTCACGCAATTAGAAATAGAAGCGTTTTAACGCGGAAATAGCTCAGTTGGTAGAGCACAACCTTGCCAAGGTTGGGGGCGCGAGTTCGAGTCTCGTTTTCCGCTCTCGGTTACACAATTTCTTTGCGGAAATAGCTCAGTTGGTAGAGCACAACCTTGCCAAGGTTGGGGTCGCGAGTTCGAGTCTCGTTTTCCGCTCTCGGTTACACAATTTCTTTGCGGAAATAGCTCAGTTGGTAGAGCACAACCTTGCCAAGGTTGGG
>CAMRVW010000076.1 GCA_947054185.1 uncultured Rikenellaceae bacterium
TCAGCTCGTCGAGGGCGTTGGCAGATGTGGCGGCGGCACACGGATGCTCATATCAGGCGGCGGCTGTGGGCGAGGTCAACGTGGTGGCCAAGATGAAGCAGGCAGGTGCCGTGATAGGTGGCGAGGGTAACGGCGGTGTGATATATCCCGAGCTCCATTACGGTCGTGACGCCTTGGTGGGAGTGGCTTTGTTCCTTACATGGTATGTCAAGAAGGGATTGGCCATGACCGCTTTGCGAGCATCTTATCCCGATTATGTCATATCTAAGAACAAGATAGAGTTGTCGCCGTCGACAGATGTCGATGCCATTCTGTCTGCCGTGAAGTCTCATTATGCGGCTGAGCGTATAACCGATATAGACGGCGTCAAGATAGACTTTGCCGACGGGTGGGTGCATCTGCGCAAGTCTAACACCGAGCCTATCATACGCATATACTCGGAGGCTCACGACAGCAAAAGGGCTGATGAGCTTTACGAAGGGGTGCGTGACGTGGTAAATTCGCTTTAGGCGGGGCTGTCACGGGGTGCTTTGGGATAGCCTGCGGGTGGTGGTTTGGGTTGTTGGGGGCGACCTGCGGTCGGCCTCATGGGGTACGGATTCGGGGTCGAGAGTGTGGGTGATGTGACTTTGGTGTGAAGGAGAGTGGGACGAGGCCTGCGGAGGGCAAGGCGAAAGAGTCATGGACGGTGGTCTGGTGCTTAATTCACCGCGGTATATATTGCTGTGCGGAGTGCGGCCCTCCGTTGGCGGAGGCTCCGGGCCGCTCGGGCTATCGTGCCTCAGCCCGGCACAAGGAACAGTGTGCGGTTTCGTTACACTCAGACCGCGCCTGCCGGGTCAGGGTGGGCCGACCGCAGGTCGGCCGCATCGGGGAGGAGGTCGAGGGTGTGAAGATGGTCGGGCGTGGTGAGTGAGAGAGACGGGCGGCACCTTGGGTTGGCCGGTACGTGCCTTTAGCGTGGAGGAGCTTCGGGCCGGGCCCGGGAGGCAAGGGCGGGGAGGTCTTGGGCGGCGGGAGTGGGATTGAGTCACTGCTTATAATTGCTTGGCGGGGTTACGGGCCTCCCGGGGGGAGGGTCGGCCCGTTGCGGCTTCATTTTTCAGCCGCCCTGCCGGTGCAAAAAGCTGCGGGTTAAAACCTGCCTAATTACAAGGAATGCGAGCAGTCTGAGCGGGCTTAAGTCACTGCACTATATATTGCTCATCGGGGGTACGGAGCCTCCGCGGGAGGGGAGGGTCGGCCCGTTGCGGGCCTATGCTTCGGTCGCGCTGCCGGAATAAAGCCATGCGGGGCGGAAAGTTGGCGGGGCAAAGGCGGGTATGGGTATAAGGAAGATGGGGGCGGATTTGGGGTGGCGGTGTTTGTCGTCAAGACTCTGTGAGGGCGTTTACATAAAAACACAAGGTTATGGAGAGAAAAAAAATAGTCGATTCGGTCATAGGCCTTTTGCGTCGGGAGAAGTTCTCTGCCTTTATCGTTCCCAGTCGTGATTGTCATTGCAGCGAGTATGTTGCCGACCATTGGAAGTGTCGCGAGTATGTTAGCGGGTTTGACGGTTCGGCCGGCACGTTGGTTGTGACCGTGAAGGGTGCCGCCTTGTGGGTCGATTCGCGTTACTGGTTGCAGGCCGAGACGCAGTTGGAGGGCAGCGGTATAGCTCTCATGCGTGAGGGTGCCGAGGGGGTGCCCACCATAGCGGAGTGGCTCGCCTCGCTCTTTGTCAAGGGACGGGTGGGGGTTGATGCCTCGCTCTATCCTGTGTCGGCGCTTAAAGAGCTGATAGGGGCGTTGGCGCCGTTGGAGGTGGTTGCCACGGGCGACATATTCGACGAGTTGTGGCCCGACAGGCCTCCCATGCCTGCTCAGCCTGTGGTGCTGCTCGACGATGAATATTGCGGTTTGCGAGCCTTAGCCAAGCTGAAGCGTCTGCGCAAGGCTCTCGCTTTGGAGGGCGATGCCGTCTATATAGTGACGGCGCTTGACGAGATAGCCTGGCTTTTGAATATACGCGGCGGCGATATCGAATATAACCCTGTGGTGGTGGCCAATCTGTTGGTGGAGGCCGACAAGGCCACATTGTTTGTCGATGAAAACAAACTGTCGGTGGCCGTGATACACCGCTTGGAGCGTGAAGGTGTCGTAACGGACGATTACAGACGCTTTGACGACGCCTTGTCGCAGTGCGGCGGCAGGCGTGTGGTCTATAATCCGGCCTCGTTGTCGTGGCGTCATTACGACCTGTTGCGTCTGTGCGGTGCTTTGACTGAGCCCGAGAAGGATCGTTCGGGTGCAGTGACCGTGATGAAAGCGGTCAAGAACAATACCGAGATAGAGGGTTTCAGACGCGCCATGATAGAGGACGGGGTGGCGTTGGTGCGTTTTTACATGTGGTTGGAGGAGCTTATAATAGCCGGACGGCGACCCACCGAATGGGAGATTGGGGTCAAGATAGGACAGCTGAGGGCTGAGAGCCCGCTTTACAGGGGCGAGAGCTTCGCACCAATAGTGGGTTACAAGGCCAATGGTGCCATTGTGCATTACAGTGCCCCGCAGAAGGGTTGCAAGCGTGTGGGTGCGTCGGGTTTTCTGTTGATTGATTCGGGCGGGCACTATTTGTGCGGCACAACCGACATAACGCGCACCGTCCATATGGGTGAGGTGTCGCAGCAGGAGAGGCGCGATTTCACCTTGGTGCTTAAAGGTAACATAGATTTGGCGAGAGCGGTGTTTCCCGAGGGTACGCGGGGATGTCAGTTGGATTTTCTGGCGCGGAGGCATCTGTGTGCCAATTCGCTCAATTATCTGCATGGCACGGGTCATGGTGTGGGGCACTATCTGTGTGTGCATGAGGGCCCGCAGTCGATACGCATGAACGAGAACCCGGCGACGTTGAAGGCCGGTATGGTGATAACGGATGAGCCGGGCCTCTATCGTGCCGGCAAGTGGGGCATAAGGCTTGAAAATGTGTTGCTTTGCGTGGAGCACTCCTCGGGAGCGTTCGGCCGTTATCTGGCGTTCGAGCCCCTGACTCTCTTTCCGTTCGATGTGCGGTCGATAGAGCTCGATATGCTCACGCCGGCTCAGCGTCGTTGGCTCAACCGTTATCACGATATGGTTTACGACAAGTTAAGTCCCCGGCTCACCGGCAAAGAGAAGGTGTGGCTTATGGGCAAGACAAAGAATATATAGAAAATGGAACAGAACATATTGATTACCAATGATGACGGTGTGTCATCGAAGGGTTTGAGAGCGTTGACCGAAGAGGCTTCGCGTTTCGGCAGGGTGACGGTGGTGGCACCGGAGCACGGCATGTCGGGTATGTCGCATGCCATAACCATGGCCAATCCGTTATATCTGCGCAAGGTGCGTCAGAGCGACAGCGTGACGGTGTATGCCTGTCAGGGTACGCCGGTCGATTGCGTGAAGATAGCCATAGACCATGTGATGAAGAACGACCCGCCCACCCTTGTGTTGTCGGGTATAAACCATGGCTCCAACTCCAACATAAGCGTGATATATTCGGGCACCATGGGCGCTGCCACCGAGGGTTGCAGTTACGGCATACCGTCGATAGGCTTCTCGCTCATAACGCACGATGTGGATGCCGATCTGATGCCGACACGCCATTATGTGCGTCAGATACTCGGGGCGGTGCTTGAACATAACGACAACCCGTCGCTGTGTCTTAACGTCAATGTGCCGGTGTTGCCGCTCGATGAGATAAAGGGCATACGAGTGTGCCGGCAGACAAGGGGTCATTGGCGCGAGGCGTTCGAGAAAAAGTGCGATCCGCGCGGACGTGACTATTACTGGCTGACGGGCAGTTTCGTAAACCTTGAGCCCGAGGCCGGTGATAACGACGAGAGCGCCCTGGCAGAGGGTTATGTGTCGGTGGTGCCGGTAAAGGTGGATATGACCGACTATAAGCAGATAGAGGTGAGCAAGGGGTGGTTTTAGTGCCCTGCGAGGCTTTTGTATGGTATGATCGGCATCCTCGGCTGTTTATGAGGGTGCGGGGGAGCTTATAGGCTCCCTTTTTTGTTTTCGGGCGGATGGCCGTTTGGTGCTTTGCAACGGCGGTGTTTGTAAAGAGGTCGTTTTTGAAAGGAAACAGGGGTGTGATGGTTGCAGTTTTAAAATAATATGAAAAAGATTGTTTTATTATGTAATAATTTGTATCTTTGACAAAGTTTGAATTGTAAACAGATGTCATTTTATGAATAGATTGATTAAGAGTATATTTTCTTCGCGTTTTGTGTCGGCGGGGTGTCTGGCGCTTGCCGGGAGCCTGTTTTTGACAGGGTGTAACAACAGGGGCAAGACCCCGGAGGAGTATGATGAGTTTCCCGCAGGTTTTCTGATGTATAATGTCAATAACTCGTGGAACAAAGATGCCTATCAATATTCGTTTGACAGGGCCAAAAGCGTGGGGCTGATAGGTGCCTGGGCCGGCTCTCACGACATGATAACAGCCAATCAGAACCAGTCGGGGAGAGATCTTGTCAACAACGGGGCCAAGGTGTTGGCGGTGAGTCCCGAGAATATAACGTTGGAGTTTTTAAACAGCCTTAAGATACCTGTGGTGATGTTTGACAGCCGCGTGGAGGGTTTTCAGGAGGATTGTTTCGTGGGCTATGATTATACGGAGGCGGCAGGCAAGGCAGCCGAGTTCATTGCGGAACGCATACCGTCGGCCCCGTGCAAGGTGTTGGCCTTTACCATAAAGAGCGACAGGCGCACTGCCGAGAGGGCCGAGATGTTCCGTCAGAAGATGGCGCAGTCGGCACCCGATGCCGTGGTCGAGGTCAAGGAGTTTGACATGTATCGTGACGACGACAGAAGCAATGAGGTGAAGATGGCTGTTTTGCAGGCGCTGAATGACTCTGAGGATATTGTGGCCATATATGCCAACGACGATGACATGGCCTATTTCGTATATAGGGCGATAGACGGATCTGCCGACAGGGACAAGCTCTCGGGCAGGGTGAAGGCCGTGTTCGGTTGCGGAGGAAGCAACAGGATGCAGGACGTTATCAAGAACTCCGGCTTGACAGGTGTGGAGTTTGCCACCATAGAGTGCAATCCTAATATTGCCGAGACGTTAACCGATGCCATGGTGGATGCGTTGCGGTTCGGCAAGTTCTCCCAGAGCCAATATGTGTTTTATCCCGGTAAGGTTATAGTCAAGAGCAACGCCAACCCGCAGTAAGCGTGGCGGAGTGTCGTGTGGACGTGGTGTCTGCACCGGCGTGGAAAAGATGGCGGCTGTCGGTGTTTGTTCCGTCGGTGCGGTGAGTCATGGTATGGTTTTGCGGGGGGGGATGGTGGCGTTTGTCTTAAAAAAAACTGTATGAAAAATCTTGGGTTGTTATTTAATCCGTTTGAGCGGATTACGGGGAGGCAGGCGCTTGCGTGGGGTCTTTTCTCTATTGTGGTGTCGACGGTTTTAGGTTATTTTTCCGGATGGCATTATCACGGCATGTTGCATTTCGGACCGGCGCCGTGTGGTCAGCTGTGGTGTCATGCGGTGGAGCGTATGGCTGTGTGGCTGTTGCCTGCGGCGGTATTTTATGTTGGCGGCAGGGTGTTGTCAGGGAAGTCGGTAAAGGCTTTGGATGTGTTCGGCAAGGTGGCCTTTGCCCAGGTGCCATTGGTTGTCATTGTGGCGTTGGGATTTCTGCCTGACATGCAGAGGCTTAAAGGTGTCGATCCGGCAAACATATCGGAGGTGATCACTCAGTCGTGGTTTGCGTGGGCGATGGTGCTGTCGTTGTTTTTGTTGGTCATTGTCGTGTGGGTCGTTGTGCTCATGTTCAACGCCTTGAAGGTGTCGTGCAGGCTTTCGGGTGTCCGGGCGGGCATCTTTTTCGGAGTTGCCATGGTGTGCTGCGAGGTGGCCTTGCGATATTTGATAGCTTTGTGCTATTAGGGAGTATCGGTGCCGTCAGAGGGTCGATAGATATATTCAAGTCTGCCAGCCGAACTGTTCGGTTGGCAGACTTTGTTTTCGGGGTGTCAGTAACAGAGGCGTTTGAAGTCGCAGTATTGGCATGCTTTCTCTTCTTCGTTGCGGAACCTGTCGAAGGGGATGTCGGGGTTGAGTATTTCGCTCACCAACTCTTTGAGCAGGCCGAGGAAGTCGTCTTCGTATGCCGAGATGGCGAGCACAGGCTCTTTGCCTATTACTATATCGGCATCGTAAGCGGGGTCGTTCATGCTGCGGGCGTAATAGAGTGCGGGTCTGACCTCGCATCCGCCGGCCTTGTGCACCATTACGGAATAGAGCATGGATTGGAACGGGGGCAGCATGCTTTTCTTGCCGAGGTGCTCGAACAGCTCGGCCGTATCTTTGATGGAGTAAGCTCCCTTTTTGGCGCTTTTGTAATCTATTATCCTTATGCGTCCGTCGCTCAGGCGGTCGGTGCGGTCTATGCGTCCTGCGATGCCGACACTGCGTCCGTCGTCTAACGTAAGTGTCATGGAGGCGTCGGCTTCGGAGGCTATGAAACGGAAACTGTCGGGGTTGTGGCGCAACGATTGCAGGTCGTGATCGAGAATGTTTTTCACATAACCGTCGATAAAGCGCATCTTCATGCGCACCGTCTCTGAGAGCAGGTCGACAGATCGTTTGTATGAGTCGCTCACGGCCGAGGCGACATAATCGCATCTCTTTTCACGGGCATCGGCGAGCGCGGCGCTGAAGTCGGCGGATGAGGCGGCGGTTGTGTATATGTTCTCGAGTACCGAGTGCATGAGGGAGCCAAGGATGCTGTCGCCCATCTGCTCGTCGACCTCGTCGGTGACTTTGATGCCCTCGACATATTGCAGATAGAAGCTGCGGGGACATCGTATGTATCGGTAAAGCGACGAGGGCGAAAAGGTGCGTCTGCCGGTGGCGAACTCATTGAGGCGGCTCATTATGCGCCCGTCTTTAGGGGTGGTGCCAAGCTCGGTGTCGAAGGTGCCCACGTCGAGTGATATGTCGAGGTGTCTGATGGTGGAGGCGTGGGGCGATTCTATTTCGAGCTGGCGTATGAAGCGGCTCGGCTCGCCTGTGCGCATGTCGCCGGCAGAGGCGTTATATACGATGTCTATGCGTTTTGCCCTTTGCAGCAGCCTATAGAAATAGTATGAATACATGGCTTCGTGGTATCCCGACGAGGGCATGCCGTATCCGGTGCGCAGAGAGGCCGGTATGTATGAGTCGGCGGTGACGTTGCCGGGGAAGGTGTCTTCGCCGACAGAGAGTATGAGCACGTTGTCGAAGTCGATGTTGCGGGTCTCGAGTATGCCCATGACCTGCACACCTGCCAGCGGCTCGCCCTCGAAGCTCATCTTGGCGGATGACAGGTGGCGTCGCAGCAGGGCCAGAGTGACGCTGTCGCCTATATTGTCGTTGCAGAGCTCGCGGCATTCGCGTATGCTGTCGGCCACCTCATAGATGCACTCCAAGGCGCGGAAGAGAAGCTCGCTGCGCATTGGGTCGTCGCAGGTGTGGGCCAGTGACGACTCCAGCACGGCGGCCAGGTGCTCCATGACATCGCCCGACGTCCGCTCGGGAGAGAAGACCAACGACAGTATCTCACGGTCGGGGAGTAACAGGTCGTCGGCGTCGATATAGGCCAGCGAGTCGTCGACAACCCTGCGGTTAAGGTTCTCGGTCCATTTCAGTCCGTTGTCGCCGAGTTGTTCCGTGACATAGGGGTGTTCCAGGAGGGCCAGGGCGTCTTTGTGATAGTATGCCGTGCGCCCGTGTTCGTTTTTGAGGTTGGCGCGCAGCCTTATGATTCGTTCGCAGAGGGTGTGGGTGGCCGTGCCCGAGATGGGGTAACCGCCCGTGACATTCAATATGCCTATCGATTCGGGTACGGAATAGAGCACCGGCAGCAGCAACGACTCGTCGGTGAGCACCACAACGGTGTCGGTGCCCGGTTTTTTCCCTTCGGCGGCGGCTCGGTCGATGCAGTCGCCGAGGAATTTGTTCACGTAACGGCACTGGAGAGCGTCGGAGGGTGAGGATATGATGTTGATCTCTTTGGGTGAGGCGAAATTGTCGCGGGCGAAAGAGGAGGAGGCGTCGCCGAGGAGTGCTCTGTTTTCGTTGATGAAGATGCCGGCCTCCTGGCGCGTGTCGTCTATGTAATAGTTGTCGGCGTCCCAGTAAAACAGTGCCCCCGCACTCTCTTTGCGCAGTACGTCGAGCACGGTGCGCTCCGTTTTGGAGAGGGCGTTGAAGCCCACTATGGCCCAGTGTGACGAGGCGAACTCGGGAGGCAGAGCTCCTCCGCCCAGCAGATATTCGGCGGCGTCGCGATAGATCATGCCGCCGTAACCGAGGCCCAGCTCTCTCAGGCGCGCTTTATATTCGGTGTATATGTCGAACAGGGTGCGCCACACTTTCAAAAATGCCTGTTTGTCTCCCGAGGGTCTGTTGTAAACCGATTTCCAGAAGCTGTCGACAAGTTTGCGTTCGTCGGGCGAGAGGTAATCGAAGCACGCATCTATCTCTTTGAGATCGCTGATGTTGACAAGCAGGGCGGCGGCGTCGACCATGTAATTGTCGAGAGAGTCGAAGTCGGAGAGCAGCATGTCGCCCCAGAAGTAAAAGCGGTCGAAGGTCTCGTCGGGGTGGTGACGCCGATAGATGATGAAAAGCTCGGTAAGCAGCTTAAGGCGCGCACCGTGTTCGAGTCCGGAGAGACGGGCGGTGATCTCGTTCATGGAGAGGTATCGGGGTTGCCATACAGGGACGTCTGACAGCAGCGAGGCTATCTGACGGTCGAAGAAGAGGCGCGAACGTTTGCCGGGCAGAACGATGCGTACATCTGATATGTCGGTGCCGTAACGCGAATAGAGGTCGCCGACCACTTCACTGATAAAACTTTCCATGCAAAAAAATTTTTCGACCATCCGGTTATGGCCGTTGATGTGTTGTCGGGCCGATTGAACGGGTCGTGGTCGGCCTTGTGTTTCGATATTTTCAGGACCAATGATTAGTAAAGGTAATATTTTTTGTGTACATTTGAAATAAAAAAGCAGAATGAGAACTTTTTGTCTGGTCGCTATCGTTGTGTCGGCAAATATTTTGTTGTCGTGCGCGCGTATTAGCGACAACGATTACAACGGCGGATTCACACACCTGACAGCGCCCGTTTACGGTGTTGTGCAGGCCGAGGTCGAGACCATGTATCGCCCTGGTAACGGTGTTATGCCTCAGAGGCTCTTCATTTCGAGAAACACACTTGTGATGTTTAACGACAACGGGACATCGTTTTACGACATATACACATTGCCGCATCTGCATTATGTCAACAGTTTGGGCAGGAGAGACCATAAAGAGGGGTTGCACATAACCCCTTACGCCGGAAGTATAAAACCCACCGAGGATGGGCTGGCGATATTCGATAACGGGACGGTGAAATATATAAACTTGAGGTTCGGTGAGTTAGAGGTGGACAAAGAGATATACATCAAGGGTATGACAAAAAACTTTTTCGGATTTACCATGCTTGACGACTCTTTGTATGTGGTGATGCCCGACCCGGAACTTTTTAAAACGGGTGTGGGCGTTTCGGAGGAAAAAGGCGAGCTCGCCATTGTGAACAACAGTGACGGAAGTATGGTGGAGGTGGGCGAATATCCGCGGGTGATGCGACAACACGGCATAGAGATAGGGGGTAAGTGTTTTGCCGTAAACGAGAAGTTGAGGCGTTTTGCCTGCTTTTACAGCTTGCAGAAGCAGCTTAAGATAATAGATTTCGAGGGGAACGAACTGCATAGGGTGGCGGTGGACATACCTCCATATCTGAACTATGAAAACATGTCGTTTTCAAACAAGTGGGGAGGGCATGTCTATTATGTCGATTGTTGCGCTCACGGAGATTATATTTATGCATTGTGTTTGAATCAGGAGCGCGACAGTTACGTGTCTGACGTATCTGATGAAAATTCGGAGATACATATATTTGACTGGAACGGGCAACTTCTGAAGGTTGTGGAGTGCGACAGACCGGTATCGTGTTTTGCCGTGAGCGAGGAGTATGGCACCATATATGCCTCGTCGGCGACCGTACCCGACAATATATTGAGGTTGCCGTTGCCCGACATAACCGCAACAGGAGACTCCCTTTATAATGCGGATACTTATATGGATTTGCGTTTGGATTCGATAAGACGCAAAAAAGAGAGTTTGAAAGGGCGTCTGTAAATGATTATTTGTCAGTCAAGTAGAATTTAGGAACAAATTTTATTGTAAAAAAGTACGTGAAAATTTGGTGGGTATGATAAAATGACCTATATTTGCACTGTTAAAAATAAGGCACCGTAGCTTAATTGAATAGAGCATCTGACTACGGATCAGAAGGTTACAG
>CAMRVW010000077.1 GCA_947054185.1 uncultured Rikenellaceae bacterium
GGCCCTCGTCCCGTTCACAAGGAATTGTGTGCGGTTTCGGTTCCCTCAGACCGCGCCTGCCGGGAATGGTGGGTGTAAAAGACGGGCGGCACCTTGGATTGACCGGTACGTGACTTTTGCCTGACGGAGCTTCGGGCCGAGCCTGCGGGGGCAAGGCAGGGAGGTGATGGGCGGCAGTTTCGTACCCAAGTCACTGTGCTATATATTGCTCTGCGGGTTACGGCCCTCCGTGGGGGATTTTCTGCCCACCGCGAGGTGCGGCCCGTTGCGGCCTCGTGCCTTGGCCGTTTTGCCGTGCAAAAGCCTGCCGCGATAAAAAAGGCGCAAACTATAATACGACGCGATATGGCTTTAGGCTTGCTCAAATTGCACGAGTAACGTGCTTTTGACCTGAACGAGCTTCGGGCCGACCTGCGTCGGCCGCATAGGGCGCGGATTCGGGGTCGGGATAGTGGAGAGTGTGATTTTGTCGTGACGGAGAGCGGAACGGAGACTGCGAATGGCAAAGCGGGGAGGTGATGGGTGGTGGGGGTGTGCCTTAGTCTCTGCACTATATGTTGCTCTGCGGGATGCGGCCCTCCGTTGAAAAATTTCCTGCCCACCGCGAGGTGCGGGCCGCTCGGGCTTCCTTGGGTCAGCCAGGAATAAGGAAAAGTGTGCGGATTCGTTCAAAGGAGGTGCGAGAGAGCCACGGGCCGAGACTTCGGGGTGTGCAGTATGGTGTGACAAAGACAAGCGAGAGGGACAACGTATCGCATCGGGGTGTGGTATGTATAATATGCATAAAAAGAAACGGGATGTCGCATGTTGCGACATCCCGTTTCTTTAATCGGAGGAGTTATTTTTTAGACTCGTCCAAAGAGACTTTGCGGAACTCTTTAAGGAGTTTCTCAAGCTCTAAAGAGGCTTTGCGGGCACGAGTGCCGGCAGCTTTGTTACCCTTCTCCAATTGTGACTGCGCATTTTCGTTAAAAACTTCGATTTGCGCTTTGATTTTTTCAAACAATTCTCCCATTGTTGTAAGATATAATAAGAATTAAGCGTTCAAAGATAAGGGCAATAATTTTTATTTACAAATAAAAACGACCATTTGTAACCGCTAAAAATATAACCCTCTGTTTTCTCGATTGTTGCCCATAAAACAAATATCGTGCGGCAAGGCCCTTATGCCGTATCACGACACCTCTGCCCTGCCCCGTCTCACCCTTGGATTTCTGTCGGACAGAGATGTTCCAACAAACCTTCGAGGCAGTCTTCGAGCAGGTCGAGCACCAGTTCAAACCCCTCGGCGCCCTCGTAATAGGGATCGGGTATGTGGTCCCAGACATATTTGCGGCGAAAGTCGGTCATGCGATAGAGTTTGTTTTGCGACTCTCTGTCGGGAGCGATGCGCGAGGAGCGTTCGTAATTGGAGTCGTCCATAACCACGACCATGTCGAAGTGCAGGAAATCGTCGTCCGTAAGTTTGCGCGAACGGTGCGTCAATGTGTATCCGCGGTGCGAGGCCGCCGCTCTCATGCGTGCATCGGGCAACTCGCCGGCATGACCACCGTAAGTGCCCGCAGAGTCTATCTCGAAGCGGTCGGCAAGGCCACGGCTCTCCACTTTATGACGGAAGATGCCCTCGGCAGCCGGAGAACGGCATATATTGCCTAAGCACACAAACAACACTTTATGTTTTTTCTCTTTCATAAGGCATCTTTTTCGGTTACAAGACGGCCGGGTGGCACACATCAGTCCGCCAAGACCGGTACTGCGGCAGAAGCCACGGAGGCGCTTACTCGACCAATCGTCTTTCGGCCTCAACGGCACGGTCGAAGCCGAAGCGGGCCAGGCAATCATCGAACAACGACTTTATGCGGTCGGTGCACAGGTTGCCGATGCTTCCCTCGTGCGTGTGGTTGAGCTGTCGCGAGGGGTTGAAGCGTCCCGCCTCTATGTCGAGCCCCACATTGCGGTATGCCTCGCGGAACGGGACACCCGACAGTACCGCATTGTTGACCACTTCGACACTGAACATATAGTCATACATCTTGTCGTCGACAATGCCCCGGCGCACCGTTATGTTGTCGAGCATGAAGAGCGCCATTTCGAGCGACTCGGTCAACGAGCCTATAGCGGGGAAGAGCACCTCTTTGAGCAGTTGCAGGTCGCGGTTGTAACCCAGCGGCAGGTTGGTTGTAAGTGACGTTATCTGTGCCGGGAGCGACTGTATGAGGTTGCACTTGCCGCGCATTATCTCCCACACATCGGGATTTTTCTTGTGCGGCATGATGCTGGAGCCGGTGGTGAGGGTGTCGGGATAGGATATGAAGCCGAAGTTCTGACTCAGGAACAGGCAGTTGTCGAAAGCCAGGCGAGAGAGTGTTGCCGCCACGGAGCTGAGGGCCTGGCTGGCGATGCGTTCGCACTTGCCGCGTCCCATCTGTGCATAGACGACGTTATAATTGAGCGAATCGAAGCCGAGCAACTCGGTGGTCATCAGACGGTTGAGCGGGAACGACGAACCGTAACCGGCAGCCGATCCGAGCGGGTTTTTGTTGCACACCCTGTAAGCGGCAAGGAGCATTTCGAGGTCGTCGACAAGGCTTTCGGCATAGGCGCCGAACCACAGCCCGAACGACGACGGCATGGCTATCTGCATGTGGGTGTAACCCGGCATGAGCACATCTTTATATCGCTCAGAGAGCTCTTGCAGCTTGGCAAAGAGGCGCCCGACAAGGGTGACGGTGCTCCGTATCTCGTCGCGAAGGAAGAGCTTGAGGTCGACAAGCACCTGGTCGTTACGAGAACGGCCGCTGTGTATCTTCTTGCCGGCATCGCCCACCATCTCGGTGAGCATGAACTCCACCTGCGAGTGGACGTCTTCGACCCCCGGCGCTATGACAAAGTCGCCATCCGTTATGCGTCGGTATATCTCTTTAAGCCCTTTCTGCACCGCCTCGAGGTCGGCGGGCGACATAAGGCCCACAGAGGCGAGCATGCGCGTGTGCGCAAGTGACCCGAGCACGTCGACGCGGGCAAGCAAAAGGTCCATCTCGCGGTCGGCACCGACAGTGTATTGTTCAACACACGGATCGCTGTCCGTATTTTTCTGCCAAAGTTTACTCATTGCTTATATAGTGTTTTATAATATCGGTGTAAATGTCTATCGCCGAGCGTATTTGACTCAGAAGCACATATTCGTCGGCGGTGTGCGAGCGGGCCGAGTCGCCCGGGCCTATCTTGACCGACGGGGCCGCAATAAGGGCCTGGTCGGAGATGGTGGGCGAGCCGAACGGGGTAAGACCGAGGCCGGCGGCATAAGAGACAAAGGGGTGGTCGGCGGATATGTGCGACGGACGCAGACGCATGGAGCGGGCCACGGCGGTGCCGCCGCAAAGCTCTGATATAAGGTCGAGCAGCTCTTCATGGGTGTAAAGCTCGGTCATGCGCACGTCGACAACATAGTCGCACGAGGCGGGTATGACATTGTGTTGTGTGCCTGCGTTTATCTGCGTCACCGTCATCATGGTGTCGCCGAGCCAGGGACTGATGCGGTCGAAGCGGTGGGCGCGTATGCGGTTGATGCCGTCGAGCGCGCGATAGAGTGCGTTGTCGCCCTCGCCGCGTGCCGCATGTCCGCCGCGTCCGTGGGCGGTGCAGTCGACAACCATAAGGCCGCGTTCTGATATGGCCGGGTTCATGCTTGTCGGCTCACCGACCACGGCAAGGTCTATTGTCCCTATCATGGGCAGGACGCTCTCGATGCCACCGCTGCCCGACACCTCCTCTTCGGCAGTTATGGCAAGGCATAGGTTGAGACGGTGGCCGCTGTCGTGATAAAGCCGGCTAAAGGCTGCCACAAGAGAGACAACGCTTGCGCCGGCGTCATTGCTGCCGAGACCGTAAAGCCTGTCGCCCTCTATGTCGGGACTGAAGGGGTCGCGCCGATATCCCGAGTTGGGACGCACGGTGTCGTGGTGCGAGTTGAGCAGAAGGGTGGCACGGGCAGGGTCGTAATCGCGCGCAAAGGCCACCACGTTATTGCCCGCACGGGTGCACTCCATGCCGTGCTCGCAAAGAAAAGACTCTATCAGCGAGGCGGTGTCATGCTCCTGCCTGCTGAAAGAGGGTGTTTTTATCATGGAACGGAGCAACGATATGCTCCTGTCGAAGAGTTGGTCTGCGGTTTTCATCGTCGGCAAAGGTAAGACAATAAGAGCATCAAGGCAAGAGAGCGCGGGGATTTTTTGTGCGGAGCTTTCGGGGAAAGATGCCTTTCAAGCGATGCTTTGCATGGAGCGCTTTCGGGGGAATGCTTCGGAGGGGAGGCTTTAGCGGGTGGCGTTTTTCGGAGGGACGTTTTCGGAGGGACGTTTTTTTTGAGGGGACATTTTCGGGGGTGCGTTGTCGGAGGTTGCACTGCCCCGCCCTATCGGAACCAGAAGTTTTTATCGTACTTGGGTTCGGATGGGAGCAGATAGAATATGTCGAGGCCGGTAAGCGTTTCGATGGAGTCGACAGGGACGGCATAGACACGATAGTCGCGGTTGCAGTCGTCGATGTTGGGTATCACAAAGCCTATGGCCTGAAAGCCGTCACCGTCGCGCGTGGCCACGGCCTTATAGAAGAGCTCGGGCACTGCCACGCCGCTGCCTATCTTCTTGAAAGGGCGCCCCTTGGGCTCGACGAGCACACCGGCGGTGACGACATAGAGAGAGTCGTGCTCGGCGGCCCATTCGCGCACCTTGCCCTCGAGGCTTTTCCACACATAACGGTTGAGACCCGGCTTCTGTGGCGACACATTGGTCATTATGAAGGTGGCTTTGTTTTCGGTGCGGTTGTCGTCGCGGTCGGCAGAGGGCACAAGGTGGCCTTTGTCATAGCCCGAGCCTGTGTAATCGGCCGATGACGAGCGCGCCCATCCCTTGTGCACAAGGCGGCTGTCGGTGACGAATGTCGTTGCACGGGTCGTGCCTTTGACACCCACCTCGGCACGGGTGAGCACATATGCCGCCCAACGGGAGTTGCGTGTGCGGGGGTCGTAACTCACCACATAACGGCCCTCGCGGCTGACAAGGGTGTAAAGAGTGTCGCTCCCTGACGGAAGGGCGTAACGGGCCACTCCCCATCCCGGAGAGTCGGTGACATGGGCAGGTGCTTCAGTGGCCGGTCTGACGTTGGCCGATGATGTCGGCTTGGGTTTGCCCGGTTTGCTTTTGGCGGAGGGCTTGGCGGCCGGTTTGGCTTTGGTGACGGGTTTGGCTTTGGGGGCCGGTTTGTTTTTGGAGACGGGGCCGGATGCGCCGCTCTCTCTGCCCGACAGGGTGGCGGCGACAAACTCACATGCGCGCCCTATCAGGCGGTCGACACTGCCGTTATCGACAACCAACACCACGCCCAACACAATCAATATCACAAGCAGCACGATCAGGCCGCCGATGCCTCTTTTCCCTCTTCTTGCTGTCATACGTTCATTTTCAAGCCCCTCTGACGGCCCTTGCAGAAAGCCGGCCACAAAGCCCGATGCAAAGATATTATAAAAACGTTTCAAAGATACGAATTCAAATTGTATCTTTGCAGAGGCGACAGACTATTGTCATACAAGACGTCAAGAGCGACATGAACAACAAAAGCATCACCTTTTCGGAAGCCACCAAATCTTCACGCAAGAGCTTCACCACACTGGTAAAGCCCGTGGGGAGCAGCTGTAACCTGGCGTGCCATTACTGTTATTACACAGACAAGGCGGCGCTTTATGGCGGCAGCACCCCCTGCATGAGCCTGTCGTTGCTCGAGACATACATAAAGCAGTTTTGCCAGAGCATAGATGTGCCCGAGATAACTTTTTGCTGGCATGGCGGCGAGCCTCTCTTGGCGGGCATAGACTTTTACAAGCATGCCCTGAGGTTGCAGCGCCGTTATGCGGGCGGGCGCAAGGTGGTCAACACCATACAGACCAACGGCACACTGGTGGACGACGAGTGGTGCCGTCTGTTTGCCGACAACGACTTTCTGGTGGGGCTGTCGTTGGACGGACCCGAAGATATTCACGACGGGGCCAGGCGCAACAAGGCCGGAGCACCCACATTTGCCCGCGTGATGAGGGCCGTGGAGCTGTTTGCCCGTCACGGGGTGGAGTTCAACACCCTGTCGGTGGTGAGTCGTCTGTCGGAAGGTCGCGGGGTGGAGACGTACGACTTTCTGCGCGCGGCCGGCAGCCGGTACATGCAGTTTCTTCCCGCCGTGGAGTACCTCTCGGCAGAGGGGCGCATAGTATCGCCGTTCGACGCCGGAGGCAGTCCAGCCCCGTGGAGCGTGTCGCCGGAGGGCTTCGGCCGCTTCATGACCGACATTTTCGACAGATGGGTGACGCATGACGTGGGCAGTTATTTCGTGCAACTGTTTGACGTGGCATTGGCTCAATGGGTGGGTGTAAACCCCGGGTTGTGCTCGTTTTCCAAGAGCTGCGGCGACGGATTGGCGGTGGAGCACAACGGCGACGTATACGCCTGCGACCATTTCGTATATCCCGAATATCGCTTGGGCAACATAACCGAGGGACACCTCTCTGACATGTATGTCTCGCGCGACCAGTTCCTCTTCGGCATGTCCAAGAGGTCGGGGCTGGCGGAAGAATGCACACGGTGCCGATACTATTTCGCATGCACGGGCGGATGCCCCAAGCATCGTTTCGGCGGCGACTCGGAGCATCACGGCAAAAACGCGCTATGCCGCGGCTATTACCTTTTCTTCGACCATGTGGCCCCTTACATGGCACGAATGGCCGACCTGCTGCGGTCGGGACGTGAGGCCTCCCGGGTGATGGAGTGGGCGCGGGGCAGAATAAACGGCGATTAACCAAAAAACAACGATACGATATGTTTTTAACACTGATGCAAGCGGCCGGAGGAGCGGCAAAGAGCGTGGGTCTGGGCGACCTGATAGTGGCGGGCGGATGGCTGATGATACCCTTGGCCGTATTGATGGGCATGGCCATATTCATCTTCGTGGAGCGTTTCATCGTAATAGGCCGCTGCTCATCGACCGATGTGGGATTCATGAACAAGATACGCGAGTTTATGTATGCCGGCAAGGTGACACAGGCCATAAAGCTGTGCAAGAGCACCAACTCGCCAACCGCCCGCATGGTCGAGAAAGGCATAGAGCATTTGGGGCGTCCGCTGGGCGACATACACTCGGCAATAGAGAACGTGGCCAACTTAGAGGTGTCGAAGCTGGAAAACAACCTCCCCTTTCTGGCCACCATTGCCGGAGGAGCTCCCATGATAGGGTTCCTCGGAACGGTGCTCGGCATGGTGGAGGCATTCATGGACATGGCGCAGGCGGGAGGAGCCATAGACATAAGCCTGCTCTCGAGCGGCATGTACACGGCCATGGTGACCACCATAGCGGGCCTGATTGTGGGCATACCGGCCTATTTCGGCTATAATTACCTTGTGCAACGCATAGAGAAGGTGGTGTTCCGCATGGAGGCCAACTCGATAGCGTTCATGGACATACTCAATCATCCGGTGGAATAATGGCGATAAAAAGAGGATCGAAGGTGGAGACATCGTTCGGGTCGGCGTCTATGACCGACCTCATGTTTCTGCTCATCATATTTTTCATGGTGGCCATGACCATGGTCAACACCAACGCATTGCAGATAATGTTGCCCAAAGGCACCAACCGTGTCAACGACAAGCCCACAACCACAATAACGGTGACATCGAAGCTCGAATATTTCATTGACGGCAACCCCGTAAATTACGAGCAGATAGAGCCTATGCTCAAAAAACGGTTCGAGGGGGTGAAAAAGCCGATGGTGATGGTAAACATGGACAAACATGTGCAGGTGGACGAGTTCGCCAAGCTGATGAACATGGCCAAACGCGGCGGGTACTCACTGTTCATGATGACAACGCCTTGACACCCATGCCCCGCACATTCAAACTCAAATATGAGCTTTTGGCCTTTACGGCTTGCTTTCTGTGGGGGTCGGCATTTGCCGGAGCCAAGATAGGCTTTGCCTTTGCGGGCCCGCTGACGCTCTCGGGCATAAGGTTTACCATTGCCGGGCTGTTGCTTGTGCCGGTGATCTCGGCAATGCGCATAGATATAGCCAAGTCGTTGGTACACTGGCGTTTCATGTTGCTATTCGGCTTGATACAGACCTATTTGCAATATGGTTTGTTTTTCATGGGGCTTGACAAGGTGCCGGGGTCGGTGGCGGCGATAATAACCGGCATGGGTCCGTTGTTCGTGGCCATAATGGCGCATCTTACCCTGCCGGGAGACGGTTTCACCGGACGCAAGATGCTGGCAGTGGCGCTCGGGCTTGCGGGCGTGGTATTCATAAGCATAAGCAAGGGGGGCATGGAGGCAACGGGCAGCGGGTTTTATGCCGGCATAGGGCTGTTGCTTTGCAGCAACATGGCAGGGTCGTACACCAATATAATGGTTGCCAAAAAGGGGGGCGGCATATCGCCAGTGGTGCTGACATCGTTTGCCAATTTCACGGGCGGGCTCCTGCTCTTTGCAACGGCCATGGTGGTGGAAAAGCCCGACATGTCGTTCGGTTATCCGCCTGAGTTTTGGGCGGCGGTGTTGTGGTTGGCGGCCATACCGGCAGCGGCGTTCTCCATATGGTACTATCTGTTGGCAAGGCCGGGGGTGAAGGTGTCGGAGCTTAACATACGTAAATTTACGGTGCCGGTGGTGGGTGTGGTGCTCAGCTGGCTGTTGCTGCCGGGCGAGAGGCCCGACATACAGACGGTGATAGGCATAATAATAACAGTGTGTGCCGTGGTAACGGTGCAGCTGCCCTCAGGCAGGGGATCTGCAAAGGAAAGAGGCTGATTTGCCCGGCGTTTTTTCGGAAGAGGCAATGCCCGTGAGTTTCAGGGAGAGGGCTGTCGGGGGCGGTGATTTTTCGGAACAGGAACGGCCGGGAAATGATTTTACGCAAAGGAACAAAAAACAGACACGATGAGAAATAATTTCTTTATCACAATTGCCCGCATATTGCTCGTATATATTGCGTTGGCATTTTGCAGGGCGATGTTTTTCATGATCAACGCCGACATGTTATCGCCGGTGGCGGCTCATGAGGTGTGGGGCATAATAGAGGGTTCGTTGCGTTTCGACTCGGCATCGGTGGCGTATGCCTTCTCGCTGTTTCTGCTGCTGTCGCTGGTGCCGTTCCGCTTCAGGACGGGGAGGCCGTGGCAGACGATGCTCTTTATAGTGTGGCTTTTGTCGTTGTTGCTTACGGTGGTGCTGAACATTGGCGACGCGATATACTTCCGCGGGGCGCGCAAGAGATTCACGTTCGACGACATGCACTTCCTATCGGACGGCGACAACAACGGCGCCATAGTGCGTCAGGCTTTGGGAGAGAACATATTGGCGGTGGCACTGACCGTTCTGGTGTTGGTGGCACTGATAACGGCCTATCGCAGACTGCGCGTCGACAAACAGACCGAGCTGCGGGCAGGCATATTGTTTTACCCCGTCAACACGTTGATATTGGCCCTGGTGATATTTTTATGCGTGGGCGCCGTAAGGGGAGGATACACCCGCACCACCCGTCCCATGGCACTGAGCAACGCCTCCCAGTATGTCAAATCGCCGGCCAAATCGTCGCTCGTGTTGTCCAATCCGTTTTGCGTGATACGCACAATGGGGCGCAAGAAGATAGAGGTGACCGAGTTTTTCTCTTCCGAGGTGCGCGACTCCATCTTCTCGCCATATCATCACCCCGCCGACACGGCACAGCTCAAACCCAAGAACATCATCATATTCGTGCTCGAGAGTTTCAGCCGCGAGCACTCGGCACGTCTCAACCCGGGATTGTATTCAAACGGCGGTTACACCCCGTTTCTCGACTCGCTGATGGGCCACTCGCTGCTATTTACCAACGCATTTGCCAGCGGTCGCAAGTCGATAGACGCACTGCCGTCGATATTGGCGTCAATACCCTCTTACCGGAGTCCGTTCGTGCTGACGCCGCAGGCTCTGGGTCGCATAGAGGGGTTACCCTCTCTCTTGGCGCGCGAGGGTTATGACACCCACTTCTTTTGCGGGTCGCCCGCCGGGTCGATGGGCTTTTGGGCGTTCTGCAACCACATAGGGGTGAAAAAACAGCATGCGCAGGAAGATTACGAGGCTGTTTACGGCACCGGCGATTTCGACGGATTCTGGGGCATACGCGACCGTCAGTTCTTAGGTTACATGGCGCGTGTGACAGACACTCTGCCGCAACCTTTCTTCGCCACCGTGTTCACACTGTCGTCACACCACCCTTTCATAGTGCCTGACGATTACGATGCCCCTGAGGGTTTCACCAAAGAGCATCCGTGCGTG
>CAMRVW010000078.1 GCA_947054185.1 uncultured Rikenellaceae bacterium
TGAATTTTTGGCCGTTTTCGGAGATGTTATACCCCCGATTTTGTCTCCCACGTCGACCAATTCGGCCACGTCGAGAGAAAATTTCACACTAGTATGAAAATCCAGATTTTTAGTACGCTGGGCGCAACTCACCAAAACCAGCGCCAGCACTGCGATTACCCTCTTCATATAGATTTTTTTTAATAATTTATCTCTCTATTTATAAAAGCGCGAATTTTTTGAGGTTAAATCGCTGTTTTTATGAATGTTAGCTTGTATGTATTTAAGCTCTGACCGGGTGTTCACTCGGCTTTCGGCGTATGAAAGCATCGAAAGAGCGAATAAGTAAACATCAGCGGAACAGATATGGATATTTATTAATGTGTATTGAATAATAAAATGTTAGGGTATTTGATCGGCTTTCGGCCTTTTTAGATAAGGGTGGTCGGAAACGATGTCGAAAAAACAAGGGTGAAAAAATCGATTATGAGAAAAAAACTTGATTTTATACAAAGCATAGAACAAGAAAGAGGTGTAAGTGCCCTTAACAGGTTTGTTTTCAGGCAATTCAGTCGCACAACAACCGTGTGGTCAGACAGGTCGGAACACAACATACTGATGTTCGTTTTGGGCGGTGAAATAACACATAGCGATCCCGAAGGGTCTTACTCTCACTCACTGAACCGAAAAGTGACGATTTTGCCTCGCCATAAGCCGTTTATTTTGGAGGCGGGCAAAGGTGCTGAGGTTTTGACCTATTCGTTTGATGATTATCTGCCGATGGATGCCGGCATGTTTGCGTCGGCCTATTCGTACGACGGTTCAGCATGTTACCTCGGCATAGGCGAGATGTTACGACGAGAGTTAGTATATCTTACGGAAAATTTAGATACCATTTCCGGCAATGAGATGGTAACT
Organism: uncultured Rikenellaceae bacterium; assembly: GCA_947054185.1. Lineage (GTDB taxonomy): Bacteria > Bacteroidota > Bacteroidia > Bacteroidales > Rikenellaceae > CASDZP01. The sequence goes on from CAMRVW010000078.1 coordinate 898, forward strand.
TTCCTGTCGATACAAAAAGTGATGGAATTGATGAAAAGGAGTTATGACAAGGCAGATATGGGTAAACTGCTGTCTGTTTTCAGGGCGAGTGAATCTCAGAATTTGCTAAAATATCTCCAAATCATAGAAAATAGGGAAAAATTAACAACAAAATATATTTCTGTTAAATACTAAACAAACTAAGATTAAAAGGAGAGGTGATATTGGTTCGAAACGGACCTGAATTATTAAATTCTTATGTAAGAAAAACTTCTCTCTTTTATAAATAGAACTTTCACAAAGGTAATCAATTCTCGGAAAATTCCAAATAGTACGTGATATTTTTTTCTTCTTTTGCAACATCACGTTTTTTATGTCCTGCGGAAAATTCACTTTTAGTGTCAAGGCCGGGTGTCTGTTTCGGGACATAAAAAAGGGTCGCCCCTTATCTTTTAGGCGACCCCCTTTCTTATGATAACCTGGTTCATCGGTGTTTTGTACACCTTGATGGGTATGGGTGCTTCGCTTCGGGCCGACACCCTTTTGGTTAGCATGAATATGCCGAAAAACAGCAGTAACAGCGGACTTAAAATCAAAAATACTATGGTGTTGAGTGTTCTCATGGTGTTGTTGTTTATTGTTTGTTAAATGTTATTGCAAACACTGTGCCACAGATGGCAGAGGTGCTGTAATGCGTCTTTCGTTTTTCGCCCGTTAATGACTATCTTTGCATGAGACAAACGGTGCCACGGCAATTTTTGATGATGCTATGGGCCTGTATGTATGATAAATAGGTTTGGTGATGAAAAGAAAAATTGTCGTCGGGGTGAGCGGGGGTGTCGACAGCGCAGCCTGCGTGTTGATGCTCAAAGAGGCCGGATATGAGGTTGTGGGGGTGATGTTGTCCATGTGCGGCAATGAAGATGAGCGCACGGCCGACGAACTCTCCGACGCCCTGGGTGTCAAGGTGTTGTGGCGCGATGTGCGGACGAGCTTCGAGCAGAGGGTGATAGAGCCGTTCATAGCAGGGTTGCTCGCCGGAGTGACCCCATCGCCATGCACAGTGTGCAACCCCGAGGTCAAATGGCGTGAGCTTGTACGCACGGCGCGTCAGATAGGGGCAGACAGGTGGGCCACGGGTCACTATTGCAGAGTTGTGGAGCACGACGGCAGGCGTTATGTCGCGCGTGGGGCCGATGCGCTCAAAGACCAGTCTTATTACCTTTGGCGACTGGACGACGACATACTCTCGGGTGCGGTGATGCCGTTGGGCGACAGTATCAAAAGCCGGGTCAAAGATATGGTGGCTGCATCGGGGTTGGGCTCCATCGCCTCCGGGCGCGAGAGCATGAGTGTCTGCTTCTTCGGCGGTGGAGGTTACGGCCATCTGCTGAGACAAAGGTGTGATGTGGAGGCTTTGCGCGGAGGCGACGTGCGCGACATGACGGGACGCGTGGTGGCCACACACGAGGGTTTCCCCTTTTACACCATAGGTCAGCGAAAGGGGCTTGACATACCGCGCGGCATGTGTGTGGTGCACATAGATGCCGCCCGCAACACCTTATATATAGGTGCGCCCGACTCGTTGTATTGTCAAACCATAAGATTGCGCGATGTTGTCGTGCGCAATGACGACGAGCTGTTCGGCTCCGACCGTCTGCGTGTTGTGGTGCGAGGCATAGGGCGCAATCCTGAAGGGGTGGCGCAGGCGCGGCCTTGCGACGGCGGCATAGAGGTGAGGCTCGAAAGCCCGGGCGCATGGGCCGTGTGCAAAGGTCAGCCTGCGGTGTTTTATATCGACGACAGGGTGGTCGGCGGTGGTGTGATGTGTTGATTGTGAGTACGATAATTGGCGGGTGGCGGCCCGAATGCCAAGATATGTCTGTGGCATGATGTGTTGATGATGGGGTGGTGTAATATGTTGGTTATGAATAATGTGTATGATGTGATAGTGGTCGGTGGCGGAGCCTCGGGGCTTGTGGCCGCGGCCACGGCGGCAAAGGGCGGCTGCAGCGTGTTACTTGCCGAGAAGATGGAGAAATGCGGTCGCAAGATACGCATAACGGGCAAGGGACGGTGCAATATCACCAACATGTGCGAGGCCGACGCTTTCCTTGTCAAGGTGAGGTCGGGGGCCGATTTTGTGCGTGAGTCCATAGAGGCTCTGTCGCCGTTCGATGTGCGCGATATGCTTGAGAGGGCAGGTGTGAGAACGGTCGAGGAGCGCGGCCGCCGTCTCTTTCCCGCAAGCGGCAAGGCGTTCGATGTGGCCGACGCACTTGTCGACATGGCATACAAAGCCGGCGCCGAGATAGTGTGCCACAGCCCGGTTACCGGCATGACACGCTCAGGTGACCTTTGGAGGATCGACATGGCGCGGCGCTCCGTCATGTCCCGCAGCGTGGTCATTGCCACCGGCGGCGTCTCTTACAGGGCGACAGGCTCCACGGGCGACGGTTACCTCTTCGCCCACAGGCTGGGTCACACGATAGTGCCGTTGCGTCCGTCGCTGGTGTCGCTCAGGGTCGACGCCCCTATGCTGGCGCACGTGTGTGAAAATCTGCGTAATGTGGCTCTGTCGTTGGTGGTGGAGGGCCGCGAGGTGGCACGTCAGATGGGTGAGATGACTATTAACGGCTGTGTGCTTGAGGGCGCCATAGTGCTGAGGCTGAGCCGTGATGCTGTCGATGCGCTGACCGACAAAAAGAGGGTGGAGCTTCACCTCTCGCTCAAACCCGCCCTCACGCAGGCCAAGCTGGGTGCCCGCATTGCCCGTGAGGTGGAGGCTGACGGCTCGCTGACGGTCGAGGGGCTGTTGCGACGCCTGGTGCCGCGTTCGTTGGTGCGCCTTGTCGCCTCTGTGGCCGGAGTGAGGGCGGTGGCGGCGGCAAAAGCCCTGACGGCAGACGAACGTGTACGCATTGCCGACACTCTGCTGTGCCTTGTGCTGCCTGTGGTCGATTACGGCGGCTTTGCCGAGGCGGTGACAACGGCGGGAGGCGTGTCACTCGATGAGGTCGACCCCTCGTCGATGCAGTCGCTCAAAGCCCCAGGTGTCTATTTTACAGGCGAAACCCTCGATATAGACGCCGATACGGGCGGTTATAATCTGCAATTGGCATTTTCGACAGGCTATCTCTGCGGATGCCACCTGGCACGGCAGAAAAAATGAACCTATATATAAAGGTATAATCTCCGGGCGCTCCTGAACAGCCCCGCCAAAGAAGCGTCCCCCGCCTCCTCAATAATCCCTCCCTCGAAAAACTAATCCGGGCCCCTCTAAGAAACGAACCCCATCGAAAAAGGCCTCTCAGAAACCGCAGACTCCTCAATAAACCCTTCTTCAGAGGAACCGCCCCTCTCCGACCGATGCGGCATAATCAGCCACGACTCTCTCTATGCCCTCGTCGAGCGACACCGAGGGCCTCCATCCCATGCTGAAAAGTTTCGAGCTGTCCATAAGCTTGCGCGGTGTGCCGTTGGGCTTGGAAGTGTCCCATAATATGCGCCCACGGTAACCGACGGCATCGGCAACCTTATGCGCCAGCTCGCGTATGGATATCTCCACGCCCGAGCCGACATTGACATGTCCCGCCTCGTCATAGTTGAGCATGCAAAACACTGTTGCGTCGGCCATGTCGTCAGAGTATAGAAATTCGCGCATTGGCGAGCCGTCACCCCATAGCGTCACGCTGTCGTTGCCTTGGCTGCGGGCGGTGAAAAAGCGACGCACAAGGGCCGGCAACACGTGCGAATTTTCGGGGTGATAATTGTCGCCTGGGCCGTAAAGGTTTGTGGGCATCACGCTCACGAAGTTGCACCCGTACTGGCTGCGATAGGCGTCGCACATCTTTATGCCCGCTATTTTGGATATGGCGTAAGGCTCGTTGGTGGGCTCTAACTCAGATGTGAGCAAGGCCTCCTCTTTTATGGGCTGTGGCGCCATGCGCGGATATATGCACGACGAACCAAGAAACATCAGTTTGCGCACACCGCTCATGTAAGAGGCGTGTATCACGTTGGTCTCTATCATCAGATTCTCGTAAATGAACTGCGCTCGATATGTGTCGTTGGCGTGTATGCCGCCCACTTTGGCCGCTGCCAGAAACACATAGTCGGGACGCTCGTGGGCAAAAAAACGGTCGACGTCGGCCTGCGACGTGAGGTCTAACTCCGAGTGCGTACGCAAAATGAAGTTCGTGTACCCCCGTTTTTCGAGGTTGCGCAAAATGGCGCTCCCCACAAGACCGCGATGTCCGGCCACATATATGCGAGCATTTTTTTCCATAACGTCATAATATAAACCCGCCCTCTCCCCAAAATCGCCATCAAAAATCTATCAGCCCTCGAAACAACAACGGTCTCCTCAAAAACACCCCCTCAAAAAACAGGCGGAAACCCCCGTCACTCGAAATAGTTCATGGTTCTGTATCCGCCTTTGCGCAGATAATCCTCGCGGGCCATCAGTTTAAGGTCGCTCTTCATCATGTCGGCCACCAGTGCGTCGAGGTCATATTGAGGTTGCCATCCCAACTTGGTGCGGGCCTTGGTGTTGTCTCCCACAAGCATCTCCACCTCGGTGGGACGGAAATATGCCGGGTCGACGGCCACCACACGCCGTCCTTTGAGGTGCGCGCCGTCACCCGTGCCCACACGGCTGTTGAACATGTCGCCGTTTACCGACACTATGCGCCCCTCTTCGGCCGTGCCCTCGCCCGAAAACTCTATCTCAGCGCCTATGTAAGCGAACGCCATGCGCACAAAGTCGCGCACCGATGTCGTTATGCCTGTGGCTATTACATAGTCGTCGGGCTCGGGTTGCGACAGTATCAGATGCATGGCCCTCACATAGTCTTTGGCGTGGCCCCAGTCGCGTTTGGCCGACATGTTGCCCAGATAGAGACAGTCGTTGCTCCCTAGAGCCATGCGGCTTACTGCGCGCGTTATCTTGCGTGTGACGAATGTCTCGCCACGCACGGGCGACTCGTGGTTGAACAATATGCCGTTAGAGGCATGCATGCCGTAAGCCTCTCTGTAATTGACCGTTATCCAGTAACCATACAGCTTGGCCACGGCATACGGCGAGCGCGGATAAAACGGCGTGGCCTCGCTCTGAGGCACCTGTCTTACAAGACCGTAAAGCTCAGACGTCGAGGCCTGATATATGCGGGTGTGGCCGGTGAGTCCGAGCATGCGCACCGCCTCCAATATGCGCAAGGTGCCCAAGGCGTCGGCGTTGGCCGTATATTCGGGCGTCTCGAACGATACCTTAACGTGCGACATGGCCGCGAGGTTGTATATCTCGTCGGGCTGCGTCTTCTGCACCAACGACGTGATGTTCAGCGAGTCGGTCATGTCGCCGTAATGGAGAAACAAGCGGCGTTCGCTGTTGTGGGGGTCGTCGTAAATGTGGTCTATGCGCTCGGTATTGAGCGAGCTGCTTCGGCGTTTTATGCCGTGCACAATATATCCCTGCTTGAGCAGATACTCGGCCAGATAAGCGCCGTCCTGCCCCGTTATGCCTGTTATGAGTGCTGTTTTAGACATGTGTTCGTCGTTTTTGAACAGCGGAGGCCGCACCTCCGTGATTGCACAAAGTTAAACTATGTTGCCGACAAAACAAAATAATGTCCGGCAAATGCAGATACACCTGCAACTTGTGTGCCTTCTCTTTCCTCCATTCCAAAACTCACTTCTGCCAAGCGGAGCAAAAAGCCCTTCGTGTCGGCATACATAATCCTGCCGCGGCAAAATAAATTTATCGCCAAACCATCCTCTTGCAAAATAAATTCAATCCGACAGCCGATTATTCGTAATTTTTTTATAGTTTTGACCTGTTAAAACAAAACTATCGAAATGAGAAAAATAGTAAAAACCATTGCCTCGACGCTTCTTTTCACTGCCTGCGCAGCCTCTTCGGCTATTGCGGCAGACAATGAAAAGAGCCCCATGAGTGCAAAAAATGACGAGATAACCGCATTTTTCAAAGGTCGTCTTTCCGATGGCGGTAAATTTTATAAAGACAATGTCTCTTTGAAACTTTCAGAGGTTGAGGCAATGCAAAATATGGTGTGGAATGCTTGGAAGGCGGCCAACGACAGCTTGGATGAAGAAAAGCTCATCGCTTTTGAAAAGCTCGACGCCTCACACTCAGGCAAATGGAATCTGCCCGAAGAGCTTGAACCCCATGCCGTAATGCCATACTATTGGGGATACAAGGGCGACAAACCCGATGCCGGTTATCCCATGTATCTTTACCTGCACGGTTCGGGTAATAAAAACAATGAGTGGGCCAACGGCATCCGCTTCGGCACCACATTCGAAGACGGCCCGTCGGTCTATTTCATTCCCCAGATACCCAACACCGGCGGATATTACCGTTGGTGGCAGAGGGCCAAGCAGTATGCATGGGAGAAGTTGTTGCGCCAGGCTTTGCTCTCAGGGCAGATAGATCCCGACAAGATATACTTCTTCGGCATCTCCGAGGGCGGTTACGGCTCTCAGCGCCTGGCCTCGTTCTATGCCGACTATCTGGCAGGTGCGGGCCCCATGGCCGGTGGCGAGCCTTTGAAGAACGCTCCCGTCGAGAACTGCCGCAACATCGCTTTTTCATTGCGCACGGGTGCCGACGACAAGGGCTTCTATCGCGACAAGCTTACCGGTTACACCATGCAGGCGTTCGACAGCCTCGAAAACCTCAACCCCGGCAGCTTCACCCATTGGATAGAGCTGATACCCGAGCACGGCCATCATATTGATTACAAGCCCACCACTCCGTGGCTGCGAACCTTTGTGCGCAACCCCTATCCCAAGGTTGTGAGCTGGGAGAATTTCGAGATGGACGGACGTTACCGCGACGGCTTTTACAACCTCTATGTCAAAGACAGGGGCAACGACAAGGGCCGCACCTGTTACGATATGTCCATCAATGGCAACAAAATAGACCTTACTGTAAACGACGTCGCATACGAGGCTGTCGAGACCGATCCGCGCTGGGGCATAGAGCTTAAGAGCCGCAAGAGCCTCACTCCCGCCACCGAAGGCAAAGTGGTCGTATATCTCAACAACGAGCTTGTCGACCTCAAAAAGAAGGTTACCCTCACTGTTAACGGCAAAACGGTATTCAGCGGCGTTGTCAAACCCCGCCTTGAAAACATCGTCAACAGCTGCGCCGCGTTCTATGATCCCCAAAGGCTCTATCCGGCAGCCATAGAGGTCGACCTGTCGACACTCGGTAAATAGTACACCCAAATATAAAGACTATGAGAATATTGCTTACATCCGCTTTGAGCCTCTTGACATTGTGCGCGTCGGCTCAAAGCCTTACAAAAGACGACGTCAGCCAAATCAGAGCCTCGTTTGTCAAAGACGGACCCACCAAGGCGTTGCAGAATGCGCTTACCGTGGAGCCCAACCTCTCCAAACTGTCTATGAACAACGACCTCAAAGGCAAGGTCGACCACTATTTCAAATACAGAGCCAATGTCAGCGGCATAACCGACCAGAAATCGTCAGGCCGTTGCTGGATGTTCACCTCCATGAACGTTTTGCGTCCCACCGTTATGCAGAAATATGACCTTGCGTCATTCGATTTCTCGCATAATTACACCTATTTCTGGGACATGTTCGAGAAGAGTAACCTCTTCCTTGAAAACGCCATAGCCACTGCCGACCGTGATCTGACTGACCGTGATGTCGAGTTCTTCTTCAAGTCTCCGGTTGACGATGGCGGTGTGTGGAACCTCTTCTATAATGTTGCCGAGAAATATGGTGTTGTTCCTCAGAGCGTTATGCCTGAAACGGTGCACTCTAACAGCACATCTCAAATGCGGGCGGTGCTTAAGAGGCTGTTGCGCACCGGCGGTTACAATTTGCGTGTTCTTGTCTCAGAGGGCGCCTCTGAAGCACAGGTGGCCGCAAAAAAGAAAGAGATTCTCAAAGACGTTTACCGCGTGTTGGCCCTTTGCCTCGGTGAGCCTCCCACCGAGTTCGAGTGGCGATACAAGACCAAAGAGGGCGAGATCAAGTGCCTTAAAAGCACCCCGTTGGAGTTCTATCACAGCATCATCCCCGATGATTACGCCCCCGACTCTTATATCATGATAATGAACGACCCCACGCGCGATTATTATAAAGTCTATGAGATAGAAAACTATCGCAACACCCACGAGGGTGTCAACTGGACATATCTCAACCTGCCCAACGACGTTATCAAACGTGCAGCCTTAGCCTCTATCAAAAACAACGAGCCTATGTACGCATCGTGCGATGTTGCCATGTATAACGCCTCTGAGGGTGTGTGTGACCCCGACATGTACGACATGGAGTCGCTCTTCGGCATAGACATGACGATGGACAAAAAGGCCCGTATTCTCACACGTCAGAGCGGATCTGCCCATGCCATGACCCTTATGGCTGTCGACACCGACGATGACGACAAACCAGTCAAATGGCAGTTTGAGAACAGCTGGGGCCCCGCCGCCGGACACAACGGTTACATGACCTTTACCGACAAGTGGTTCGACGAGTACATGTTCCGCGTCGTTATCAACAAACGTTACCTCGACGCCAAGTCTCTCAAAGCGGCCAAAACCAAGCCTGTCATGTTGCCGGCATGGGATTATATGTTCTAACCGTTCAAGTTGACAAATCAAAAAACGCAGACTTCAGGGTCTGCGTTTTTTTGATTGAGTGTTGCGCGGGGAACGAACTTTTGTCGTTATGGAGAGCAGAACGGAGCCTGCGGAGGGCAGGGCGAGAGAGTCATGTGCTTGATTGCCGCCCCTAATTCACTGCCCTTATATTGCTGTGCGGTTTTGCGGCCCTCCGTTTGTGGAGGCTCCGGGCCGCTCGGGCTATCGTACCTCAGCCCGGCACAAGGAATTTGTGTTTACTCCACACTTCGTGTGTCGGATATAAGGAATGTGTGCAGTTTCGTTTCACTCAGACCGCTGTGGGCCGGCGCAAGCGCCGGCCTCATGGGGTGCGGATTCGAGGTCGAGAGTGTGGAGGATGAGACTTTGTCGTGAAGCTGGAGAGCCGTGGGCGGGCCCGAGGGACGAGGGCCGCATCGGCGTGGAGGTCGAGGATGTGATGAAGGTCGGGCGTGATGTGTGAAAAATCCTGGCGACACTTTAGGTTGGCCGGTATGTGTCTTTGGCATGAATGAGCCACGGGCCGAGCCTGGGAGGCAAGGCGTGGAAGTGATGGGCGGCTGGGCTGTGACTTAGTCACTGAGTTTTAATTGCCAACCAGGGTTACGGGCCTCCAGGGTGGAGGGTCGGCCCGTTGCGGCCTCGT
>CAMRVW010000079.1 GCA_947054185.1 uncultured Rikenellaceae bacterium
TACTTGCTGTAAGCGTTGGCCCTTTTGGCACCGCCCATGTCGGGAGCGGCAATGGCCAGATTGTCTATGCCGAGACTCTTGATGTAAGGCACGAATATGCCGCTTGCGTAAAGGTGGTCGACGGGTATGTCGAAGAAACCCTGTATCTGGTCGGCATGCAGGTCCATTGTCATTATGCGCTCCACTCCTGCCGCTTTAAGCATATTGGCCACCATTTTGGCACCTATGGAGACACGGGGACGGTCCTTGCGGTCCTGACGCGCCCAACCGAAATAGGGCATGACGGCAACCACACGATGAGCCGAAGCGCGTTTGGCCGCGTCTATCATCAAAAGAAGCTCGAAGAGGTTATCCACGGGAGGGAATGTCGACTGGATAAGGAAAACGGTACAGCCGCGGATGCTCTCGTCGAAAGCCGGCTGAAACTCACCGTCGCTGAAATCCAGAACGGTCGACTTACCAAGCTCTGCGCCGTAAGCCTTGGCGATATTTTCCGCCAAATAACGCGAAGCCCGTCCCGAGAAAAATTTGATTGTGTGCATTTTGAGTGTTGTTTGTTTTATTACGCTCTTCGGCAGTCTCTTCGACCACGCGAGGGTGTTGGGTTTTACGACCGCAAAGTTAATCTTTGTATTTAAATTAAGAAACTTTTTGCCTCCTAATTTTAATCGCGACATATCACGCCCCGCAAGCAGACTCCAATCAAGCCGTGCCCGCCTCTCCGGCAAAAGCCCCATCACTGCCCTGTAACATCGCGGAATGTATTGTCAATAAACTCAAGTATCTCATCGCGCCCCATCTTTTTCTCTGACGACGTTACAAAAAACAACGGCAACTCCGACCAGCTCTCGGCCAGCTTGGCCTTGTATGACTCGACGTTTCGCCCCAACGCGGTGGCAGACAGCTTGTCGGCCTTGGTAAACACCACGGCAAACGGCACTCCGGCATCGCCCATGGCATCGATGAACTCAAGGTCTATACGTTGCGGTTCGTGACGCACATCCACCAATATGAATAGGAAACAGAGGTTTTCGTGCTTTTCGGTATAATCGGTTATCAGTTTTGAAAATCCGCGTCTGACAGCTTTGGGCACCCTGGCATATCCATATCCGGGCAGATCGACCAGATACCACGACTTATTGACAATGAAGTGGTTGATAAGCTGAGTCTTGCCCGGCGTGGACGACACTTTGGCCAATCCGCCTATGCCGCACAACATATTTATTAGCGACGATTTACCCACATTCGACCGCCCTATGAACGCAAACTCGGGTATATCGCCCTTGGGACACTGCCCCACCTTGGAGCTGCTGCAAACAAACTCTGCCGATTTTATAATCATACTTCACTAAAATGTTTTTACTGAAACTGTCGTCACACCCAACGCTATAATTCTTACAAATGTAAGAAATGTTTCTTATACGGACGAAAATATACACAAAATAAACTGAACCCACCCTCCCGTGATTCCGATTTATCTGCCATAGTCAGCTGACGCCTTAGATACTCTCGCCTCGGACAACCAAATAAAATTTGCTTGCCCCCGCTTATTCATTCTTTGACCTGGCGCCTTAGATACTCTCACTCGGCAAAATGCAAGCTCACTTGCTTTTGCCCTCGCTTATCCGTATCGTTGGCTGACGCCTTAGATACTCCGCCTCGGACGACCAATAAAATTTGCTTGCCTCCGCTTATTCATTCTTTGACCTGACGGTCTTAGATACTCACGCTCGGCAAAGCCAAACTATCGTTTGCTTTTGCCCTCGCTTAATCGTACTTTGACCTGACGGTCTTAGATACTCACGCTCGGCAAAGCCAAACTATCGTTTGCTTTTGCCCTCGCTTAATCGTACTTTGACCTGACGGTCTCAGATACTCACGCTCGGCAAAACCCAAACTCTCGTTTGCTTTTGCCCTCGCTTAATCGTATCTTTGTATATAAATTTTTATTCACACAACTATGGCAACAATCAAAACACGTTACCTCGGCGATCTGCGCACCGAGATGACCCACCTTCAATCAGGCTCGGTGGTGCTTACCGACGCCCCCACAGACAACAACGGCAAAGGCGAGGCATTCTCCCCGACCGACCTTGTGGCGGGTGCCCTGGGCAGTTGCATGCTCACCATAATGGGTATTGCCGCCCGCACCCACGGCTTCTCCATAGATGGCACGACACTCGAAATAACCAAGATAATGTCGTCAGAGCCTCGCCGCATCGGTGAGATAGTCATAAATGTCAACATCCCGCACGACCACGACGCCAAAACACGGCTCATCATCGAACGCGCCGCCGCAACATGCCCCGTCGAACACAGCCTCCACCCCGACATCAAACGCACCGTCACCTTCAATTACAGCAAATAACCCCATACAAAAAACGACACTGTCCTATAACAGTGTCGTTTTTATTTAAGTTTCCCCAATAGATGCACTGCCGGCTTGTCGCAAACCACCATCAGCACATCTTCATACAATCAAATACCCGGTTTTTCCCCACCGAGCGACAAAATAACCCGGCATACGGTCGAAACGGGCCTGTCCCGCGGCAAATATCCTATTCGGCAGATGTCCACCCGCCACCGAGAGCCCGATATAGCTCTATGCGCTGGGCAACGGCGTTGTAACATGTGGTATTGAGACCTATCTGACTGTTAAACAGCCCCGTCTGAGCCACCAGCACATCCAGATAGGTGGCATATCCACGCACCAACAACATCTGCGAATATTCGTACGACTTGGCCAGAGCCTCATTCTGCATTGACTGTATCTCCACCTGACGGGCGGTGCTTCTGCACTGTGCAACGGCATTGGACACCTCCATGCCGGCATTGAGTATCGCCGCCTTGAAAGCGAGAAGGCTCTCTTCGTTTTGCAGCTTGGCCACCTCTTTCTGTGTACGCAAAGCCCGGGCATTGATAATGGGAGCCACAAGACCACCGACGGCATTCCAGAAGAGCGACTCGGGATCGAACCACTCCTTTATCTTCATAGACTCAACCCCGACAGAACCGCCTATGGTGAGTGTCGGATACATCGAAGCCTTAGCCACATTGAAACGATAATGCGACGCCCTCAGGCTCTGTTCGGCAGCCATCACATCGGGCCTGTATTGAAGCAACTGCGCCGGCAGACCTATCGACAGATCGCACCCTATCATGGTTATATCCAACGAGTCGGCACGATCGACCTTAAAACCGGGCTTGCCCAAGAGAAAGCCGATATATGTCTCGGTGGCCTCTATGGATGCCTGCAACTCCGGTATGTACGATTGTGCGCCGTAAAGCTGGGCATAGGCCTGCTGAACGGCCACCTCGTTGGCTTGGGCCGAAATCTTCAACGCCTTGACCGTCTCGAGATACTCGGTGTAATTGGCAATGGTCTTTTCTGTTATGCGCAACTGCTCGTCGAGCATCAAAAGACGATAATAGCTGCCTGCCATGTCGGCCACAAGCTGTGTGACAACGGCATTCTTGGTTGCCTCCTGCGACAAAAGGTTGGCATAAGCCTCTCGCTTGGCACTCCTTATCTTGCCCCAAATATCTATCTCCCACGAGGCGCTGAGGCCGAGGGTGTAATCCTGTATCGGCTTGCTGACATTAGGGCCCACCGCCGAGGTGCCGTTATCGGATGGCGATGCGAACTGTGCCTGTGCCGATGCGGCCAAGGTGGGCACAAAACCCATACGGCTCTTGCGCCAATAGGCCCGCGCCTCATCTATGCGCTTTATGTTTATGCGCAGATTGATGTTGGAGTCGAGAGCCTCGGCAATTAGCGCCTGCAACTTGGGGTCGGCGTAATACTCACGCCATGACATGCGCGCCATGCACGTGGTGTCTTCCGCATCATAGCCGCGATAAAGGCCCTCCAAAGGCAACGTGCTCTGCTCGGGCATCTTAAACCCTGGGGTGACACAACCGCCGAGACATGCCAGCGCAAGTGTCATACATATCAATTTTGTTGCTTTCATCATAGTTGTTTGTTTCAATCACTGCCACCCGCCGCCTAAAGCCTCCGTCCAAGCCGAACCGCACATAAGCCGCGTTCTTCACGCCCCAACCGCCTGCCGGCCCCATGCGTGGTGCTCCCGGCACCGTCAAGACGACCACCGCACCGGCTTCAAAAACCTGGCGGAACGGTTACGCATACTTTTTAGTTGCCGACGGCCTCTTCGCCCTCTGCCTGTAACTTGGCGAACTTGGCGTGATGCAACGCCTCGGCAGCCAGACGGGCACGTTTCTTGGCGCGCATCTTTTCGTCAACGCGCTCGAATATCACATACATGGTGGGTATCACGAACACTCCGAACACAGTACCTATGAGCATGCCTCCGGCCGCAGCCGTACCTATGGAACGGTTACCCACCGAACCTGCTCCCGAGGCTATCATCAGCGGCACCATACCGAATATGAAAGCGAAAGAGGTCATCAATATGGGGCGCAGACGGGCCATGGCACCCTGTATGGCCGACTGCACTATGGTCATGCCGTGCTCGCGTCTCTGCCGGGCAAACTCCACTATAAGAATACCGTTCTTGGCCAACAGGCCTATAAGCATTATGAGAGCCACCTGCACATAGATGTTATTGTCTATGCCGAAGGCACGTATGAATATAAACACGCCGCAGATACCTATGACAAGCGGTATCATCACAGAAAGAGGCAACATGTAACTCTCGTATTGCGCACAGAGAATCAGGTATACGAATATGAAGCAGAGCATGAATATGATGATCTGCTGTCCGCCTGCATTGACCTCCTCGCGCGTCATGCCCGAGAACTCGAGCGTATAACCCACAGGCAACTTCTCGGCAGCACGACGCACCGCCTCGATGGCCTGACCGGTACTGTAACCGTCTTTGGCCTCGCCGTTTATCGTGGCCGAGGTGAATAGGTTGTAACGCGATATCGACTCTGGACCATACACGCGTCTGAAATCGACCAACGTGGTTATGGGCACCATCTCGCCCTTGTTGTTCCTGACCATTATCTTGTCTATCGAGGCGAGGGTGGCCCTGTCTTCGGGCGCCGCCTGCATCATCACGCGGTAATACTTCGAGAAACGGTTGAAGTCAGACACGAACATACTGCCCAAATAACCCTGAAGCGACGTGAATACATCAGACACACTGACACCCAACTGCTTGCACTTATCCACGCTCACATCAAACTGATATTGCGGGAAGCCCACATCGAAAGATGTCCGTGCATATTTCACCTCGGGTTGGGCGTAAAGCTCGGCGATAAACTCTTGAACCACATCGTGAAAACTATTGATGTCATCGTTACCCGAGCGGTCTTGCAACTGTATCTCGAAACCGTTGGACACACCGAAGCCCGACACCGCCGGCGGCACGAATGCCGTTGTGGTGCCCTCTTTTATCGTCGAATTGGCTCTGCTCATAAGCTCGAACTGCACCTGCGAGGCGCTCTTTTCGCGCTTGTCCCAATCGGTAAGGCTGAGTATGCCGAGCGAGTAAGAACCGCCCGCCGCACCGCTCAGTATGCTGAAGCCGTTGATCAACATGCGCGACTCTATCTCGGGCATCGACCTTGTTATAGAGTCGAGTGTCTTGGAGGCGACCATGGTACGCTCAAGAGACGAGCCGGCGGGCAGTGTCATGTCCACCATTATTATACCCTGGTCTTCATTGGGGATGAATCCTGTTGCGGTGGTTGTCATCAGCCAGTAAGCCGCTCCGCCGAATGCCGCTATCATGGCCACGGGGAGCCAGCGATGACGTGTAAATATGCGCAAGGCACCACGGTAACGCTCCAACATGGAGTCGAACGCCGTGTTGAAGTTGTGGTGCAGGCGAGTCATGAAAGTGACCTTCTCGCCACCCTTGGGCTTGATGAAGAATGTGCAAAGCACCGGACTGAGTGTCAACGCATTGACCGCCGATATCACCATCGCCGAGGCCAACGTGAGCGCAAACTGACGATAGAACACACCGGTCGGACCTGTCATGAAGCTGACAGGAAAGAACACCGCCGACATCACAAAAGTTATCGATATTATGGCCCCCGTTATCTCGTGCATGGCCTCAGAGGTGGCCTGCAATACGCTCTTGGATGGGTCGTGCTCCATCTTGGCATGCACCGCCTCCACCACCACTATGGCGTCGTCGACAACCATGCCTATGGCCAGAATCAAGGCAAACAACGTCAGCAGGTTTATTGAGAAGTCAAACACCAAAAGCATGAAGAATGTGCCGACAATGGCCACCAACGACGATATGATGGGTATGATGGTCGAACGAAAATCTTGCAGAAACACGTAAACCACCAGCGTCACGAGTATGAAAGCCTCGAAAAAGGTGCTTATCACCTTCTTGATAGAGGCCTCCAAAAACTTGTTGGTATCGTAAGGAATCACGTAAAAGACTCCGTCGGGGAAGTTGGCGCTCAACTCCTCCATCTTGGCTTTCAATGCCTTGACCACATCGTTGGCATTAGAGCCCGCCATCTGATATATGGCCATGCCGAACGCGGGATAACCCTGCGTCTTGGCCGAGGTGCTGTAATCGAACGCCCCCAGCTCTATGTCGGCCACATCTTTGAGCTTTAATATGTTACCGTTGTCTTCGGCACGTATTACGATGTTGCCGTAATCTTCGGCAGAGGTGAACTTGCCTTTATATTTTATGGTGTATTGAAAGGCCTGGTTGCCGTTGTCGCCAAACTTGCCCGGAGCAGCCTCCACGTTCTGCTCACGCACCGCCGCCATCACATCGGTGGGGTTAAGCTTATAGGCCGCCATCTTCACCGGGTCTATCCAAATGCGCATGGAGTAATCGCGGGCGCCGTATATGTTGACGCGACCCACGCCGTTGACGCGTTGAAGCTCGGGATAGATGTTTATGCGACCGTAATTTTGGAGGAAGGTCTCGTCATAGTCGGGATTGGTGCTGTAAAGAGAGATGTTCAGAAGCATGTTGTTCTGCATCTTCTCGGTGGTGACACCGTTCTGCGTCACCTCTGACGGCAGCTTGCTGAGGGCGGCCGAGACACGGTTCTGAACATTGACAGAGGCCATGTCGGGGTCGGTGCCCTGGCTGAAATATACCTCTATGGTGGCGCTGCCGTTATTATCGGCCGTCGACGTTATATAGGTCATGTTCTCCACGCCGTTTATCTGTTCCTCCAACGGGGCTATCACGCTCTTGAGCACCACGTCGGCATTGGCACCGGGATATGTGGTGCTCACACGCACCATAGGAGGTGCAATGTCGGGATATTGCGACACGGGCAGCGACACAAGACCGATAAGGCCGGCAATACATATTATTATTGATATGACCGTCGACAGCACGGGTCGCTGTATGAATTTCTGTATCATCGTCTTAATTTGGTTGTTTGCGTTTTACCTTGCATCAGCAGTTGCGATTGGTTGTGTGCGTCGACTCGTTATCGCGCCGCCCGGTTCATGTCCGACATTACATCAGACCCGGAACCGCTTTACATCACGAGACATCCGCACGTCTTTACGGCTCTAACGCGCATCCGCACCGCTTACGGGAGCTATCTTCATACCCTCTCTGAGTCGGCGTATGCCTTCGACAACTATGACATCGCCCTCATCGATACCTCCGCCAACTGTATAATCGAGGCCTGTCTGACCGGTGACGTCTATCTTCTTGCTGTGCACCACACTGTCTGCACCGACCACATAGACCATCTTTTTATCCTGAAGCTCGAACGTGGCCTTTTGCGGTATCACAAGCACATTTTCATAATGGAGAGGTATGCGCACCGTGCCGGTACTGCCCGACCTGAGCACACCCGCCCTGTTGGGAAACACCCCCTTAAGCTGTATCGAACCGGTACCTTTATTGACAAGCCCGCTGGCAACCTCAAGGCGCCCCTTTTCGGAATATACGCCACCGTCAACCATTATGAACTCGACAGGAGGCAACTCGGCCACCCTCTCATAGATGTTCCCGCCATCTTTCTGCCCCATCAGCTCCATGAGTTTCTTTTCATCAAAAGCGAAATAGGCGAAAACATCGCCCGACTCAGACACGTCGGTAACGAAACCACCCGCCTGCAAAAGGCTGCCTGGATAGATGTCTATCTTACCTATAACGCCGTTAACAGGGCTTGTTATGGTTGTGTACGATAGATTTATACGTGCATCCTGCAAGCCGGCCTCTGCCTGTTTAAGACCTGCTTTGGCCGACGCCAGGTTGCTATGAGCCGTCTCTAACTGAAACCTGCTTATGATATTCTTATCCACCAACGGCGTGAGCTTTTCAATCTCCAGTTCGGCATTCTGAACGGTGGCCCTGGCCGACAACACCATCGACTGAGCCATATTGACGGCCTGCGCATATTGGTCGGGGTCTATCTGCACTATGGTCTGCCCTTTACGCACGACAGAACCCTCCTTGACAGATATGCCTGACACATAACCGGTTGCCCGAGAACGTATCTCTATAACACGTCGGCTCTCTATCTCGGCAGCAAAGTCGGTGTTGATAACGGCATCACCTCTTGTCACCTTCATGGTGGGGAACTCCTGAAGAGGCTGCATGGGCACATCCGAAGAGGCACATGAGTCTATCAAAGGCAACGCCGCCGCCATGAGGACAAATAAACTTCTGAATTTCATATTTTTACAGTTTTATATTTTTCTTAATTCGCCATCTGACCGCCATCCGACCGCCTGCATACATGGGCCTGTTTCGGCTGTTTCGTTCGTTCGGCTGTTTTATGACATAATTTACCAAAACAACTCCATGACGGTTATAGATAGGCCATCTGAACCTGGCAAAGGTAATAATTTTTTACAAAACAACATTCCATTGCATATCTGTTGCCGCTCCTTTGTGGGTGGCTTTTATTGGTTTCTATCGGGGTTGTTTTGGTCTTTATCAACATTACACCACACCCTCCAACCACACAATCAACACTGTAACACAGCCAATTACACATCACAGGCATCTATACCGACCCTTTCTCGATTCACTCGGTCGAAGTCAACGGCAATTTTCCATAAAAGGCTATCGTTTTATCGTATGCCATACAAATATTTAGGCACAAATATTGCATACTCCCATAAAAAGCATAAATTTGCACCATAAAAATACATCAGGTATGAAAAAGATTGTTTTCGCGGCCCTAATAGCCATGTTCGCAACCTCTTGCGGCAGAGAAAAAGAACAACAGATTACACTATTGACCGTCAGCAACGACTCTCTGCAAGTGGTGTTGGCGGCACGCGACTCAGTTCTCAACGAGGCCCTCTTCGCACTGTCTGACATATCATCGACCCTCTCCGACATAAAACGCCAGGAGTCTATCGTGGTAAGCAAATCAGAGCTCGGCAAGAGCGACGAGGCCCAGGTGAAAGAAGACCTCGAGATATTGGCTCAGCGCCTTTCAGACCAGCGCAAGGCCATCGCCACTCTTAAAAAGAACACCGCTCTTCTCAAGAAAGCCAACATCAACATTGCCGGTCTTGAAAAACTGATGAACGAACTGCGCTCGCAGATAGAGGAACGCGACGCCACCATCAAAGCCATGCTCGGCAACATCGACGACCTCAACAACCAGATCATCAAGCTCAACACCGAGCTTTCAGACGCCAACAAAACCTCTGAAATGCTCTCTAACGTGGTGTCTGACCAAGAAAACGAGCTAAACAAAGCCTATGTTGCCGTGGGCTCGACCAAAGAGCTGCTCGACCGAGGCATACTGATAAAGAAAGGCTTCGGCAACAAAACATTGGCCGTCAACCCCAACCTCGACAAGAGCCAAATGACGGTCATCGACATACGCGAAACCGGCGTCATAGACCTCGCGGGCAAAAATGCGGAGATAATAGGCAGCTTCCCCGTCGGGTCATACAAGTTCGTGTCAGGACAAGAACGCAACACCGTCAGCAAACTCAGGATAACCGATGCCGACACCTTCTGGGAAAACTCCAGAGTGCTGGTAATCACATTCAAAGAATAAAACAATAACAGTAAAAAAAACGCCACCCTGCAAGGTGGCGTTTTTTTACTGCCGCGTGTCAGGCAATGAAATGCTTGTGAATGAACATCCATATAAAAAACATGCCTATCAGCATA
>CAMRVW010000080.1 GCA_947054185.1 uncultured Rikenellaceae bacterium
TCATCCTGAGCCAGGATCAAACTCTCCATTGTATCTTTTTTTTACTAATGTCTTTTAGAGCCTGGCTTACTGAACGTATCAAAAAAATTGACGTAAAAAGCTTGTGCTTACAATCTTTCTTTCTTGAACAGTTATTTCAAAGACCTCTGTCAGTTGTCAAAACCCACAACTTCACTCTTTCGAGCCATCCTCATAAAGCGAGACAGGCCACAAAGATATTACAAATATTTCAGATTACAAAATATAATCTGAATTTCATCGTTATTTCTTGAAAGAGCATCGTGATTCGATTTTCAAAATCACGGGTGCAAATGTACGCATTATTTTTATATCTCCAAATTTTTTCGAATAAAAAATTTACAAAGCACCTCTTAACTTAATTTAAAACACTACAAAACAATAATTTACATCTATAATAAAAATCAATGACACATCAAATTCAAACACACTTATAACACCACCACACCCTTATGCACAAACAAAAAATCCCCGCTCTTTGCAGGGATTTTTAGTAACATTTGGCAATCTAATAGGCTATTGCAAAAAGCACCCTGTGGTGCGACGGCTTACCGGTAAGGATGCACTTGCCCTCTTCAGGCTCGACATCGAAAGGTATGCAACGTATCGTGGCCTTGGTCTCCTCTTTGATTCGCTCCTCGGTCTCGACGGTACCATCCCAGTGTGCAGATATGAATCCACCCTTCTCTTTGAGCACTTTCTTGAACTCATCATAAGTGTCAACCTTGGTTATCATGCTATTACGATAATCAAGAGCCTTTTTATAGATATTGTTCTGAATGTCGTCCATAAGGGCTGTCACTCTTGCGACCAACCCTTCCTGAGGCACATTTTCTTTCTCTAACGTATCGCGACGCACCAACTCTATGGTACCGTTTTGTACATCGCGCGGCCCCATTGCCAAGCGAACGGGCACACCCTTAAGCTCATATTCGGCAAATTTGAAGCCAGAACGCACATTGTCGCGATCGTCTATCTTAACACTCAAGCCGGCAGCCTTAAGCTGAGCGGCTATCTCGTCTAACTTGGCAGTTATGGCCGACAACTCCTCTTCACCTTTGTATATAGGTATAAGCACCACCTGTATCGGCGCCAGCTTAGGCGGCAACACCAACCCGTTATTGTCGGAATGTGCCATTATAAGTGCCCCCATAAGACGTGTGGAAACGCCCCATGAAGTGGCCCACACATATTCCTGCTTACCCTCTTTGTTTGTGAATGTGACATCGAATGCCTTGGCGAAATTCTGCGCCAGGAAATGCGATGTACCCGACTGCAACGCCTTGCCGTCTTGCATTAAGGCCTCGATGGTAAGAGTGTCTTCCGCACCTGCAAACCGTTCGTTTTCACTCTTATGGCCGACAATAACAGGCAACGCCATCCATTCGGTGGCAAATTTCTCATACACGCCTATCATCTTTTCGGCCTCGGCGACAGCCTCCTCTTTGGTGGCATGTGCGGTGTGTCCCTCTTGCCACAGGAACTCTGCCGTGCGCAAGAACAGACGCGTACGCATCTCCCAACGCACCACATTGGCCCACTGATTACAAAGTATGGGCAGGTCACGATATGAGTGTATCCAGTTTTTATATGTATTCCATATTATGGTCTCCGAGGTGGGACGCACGATAAGCTCCTCTTCAAGCTTGGCATCGGGATCGACAACGACACCCTGTCCGTTGTCTGCGTTTTTGAGGCGGTAATGGGTTACCACGGCACACTCTTTGGCAAAACCCTCGACATGGTTGGCCTCTTTGCTAAAAAACGACTTGGGTATGAACAACGGGAAATAGGCATTTTCATGCCCCGTATCTTTAAACATCTGGTCGAGTGCACGTTGCATTTTTTCCCATATAGCGTAACCGTAAGGTTTTATCACCATGCAACCGCGAACGGCAGAATTTTCCGCAAGCCCCGCCTTAACGACGAGATTGTTATACCACTGCGAGTAATTGTCGTCCATCGCAACGACATGTTTCAGCTCTTTAGCCATTTTATCTTTATTAATTACATTTTTGACAAGACGGCGCACACGCCCTCACAAGCCACCAAAAACTTATCTTGCACCGCACTTAAAGCGACACAAGAGAATAATACCTATATTAATAATATAGAACTATTGTGCATCGGGCACATTGGTGGTGTGATCTCCCACCTGCTCCATCAACAACTGATCGTCGAGAGGAGTCTCGTTACCGAATATGAAGCCGTACAACACCACTCCTATGGCCAGCAACAAAGCTATCACGGCCACATAAAACACCGTGTTGCCGCTCTTGGACTTGGCGCCCTGCGTCCCCTGCTGTTGCGGACGCGGACGAGGCCTGCCCGCCTGAGGCTGAGCGCCGGGCTTACCCGGCTGCTGGGGCTGGCGATTGCCGTAAAGATTTTCTCGATGCTGCATGCGGTTTTGCGCACGTCCTATAGGCTGTTGCCCCATAGGCGGAGGTGTCTGCGCTCCACCTCCATAAGGCATGTAACCCGTCTGAGCACCGGGATATTGCCCCGCACCCTGCCCCTGCTGGGGCTGACCCTGAGATGCCGGCGGAGGTGTCACTATCGGATTATAGAAACTTGCACCCACAGGACCGTTACCTGCATTGCGAGGGTCGTAATCGTTATCGAACGACCCCTGAGTCTCTCGCTCGCGATAAGGAGCTTTAGCCTCGGGGCGCGGCTCGACAGGCTCTTTTTTCTCCTGCGCGCGCGCCCTGCCCTGCTCGCTTCGGCTTACAATCTCATTGACCGAAGCGGCAAGCTCGCCAAGCAGCTCGTCTCTGTTCTTATCGCGCTGATTGACCGTCTTTGCCAGCTCTTCTTGCTGACTTGCACCCGCCTCTTGCTCAAGCACACGCTGATGCACCGGAGCCGCTTCATTGGGTTTGGCAAGATAGATGACACCGTTGGCATCATACTTAAGCACCCCCACTCCCTCTATAACATACTGACCGCGTGTGTCTAACGAGTTTTTGATCTGTGACACATACTCTTTGAGAATCTCTTTGGCATCGTCGGCCTCTATTCCGGCCCAACTCTCTATTGCCGAAAGCAAAACGCCATCATCCTTTTTCAAGAAAGGCACAAACACGAGAATCACCCCCACGCCGTCGATATTTTTACGAATAAAGGCCCCCAAATCGGGTATTATAAGCCTTTTATTACGCTGCAAACAAGTGATTAACAGTTTATTTATCATAGATTCAAAATAAATTACATATAAATCTGCGTCACACAATTTCCGTGCGAAAATAGTGTTCACGCCCCTGCCAAACGACCTTTCGACACCTGACAACGAGGCTGCCGGCAACCGTCACAGCTTTGCCAAACATCTGTTTTTCTTGAATTTATCTTGACAAAACCGGCTTGGTCACTTACTTTCATGCAGTCTCTTTACCACTCAAAGGTATAAAAAATAATGTGAATAATTCAACTTTTCTAACAATTTTACATACATTTGTAATGCGATCGCGGGCGGTAAAATTGGCACAAACGCGCATAAACGCACAACAACTAATTGTAAAACACCTTCTTAGCCAAGAATGAAGAACAAGTACATCGACCTTATCGAGCAGACTTTCGAGTTTCCTCAGGACGAATTTTCAGTCACCGACTCGGAATTGAACTTCCACGATGTTCCGCTTATGGACATCATAAAGCAATACGGCACCCCTTTGAAGATCAGTTATCTGCCCAAGATAAGCAGTCAGATACAACGCGCCAAGCGTCTTTTCAACGTGGCCATGGCCAAGGTCGACTATAAAGGCACATACAATTATTGTTACTGCACCAAAAGCTCTCATTTTTCGTTCATACTCGAAGAGGCTCTCAAAAACGACATCAACCTGGAGACCTCGTCGGCATACGATGTTTTTCTTGTCGGGTCGCTCTATGAAAACGGGGTGATAGACAAAGACACATATATCGTGTGCAACGGCTTCAAGCGTAACCTTTACGTCGAAAACATAGCCTCGCTGGTAAACCGAGGTTTTGTCAACACCGTGGCCGTTCTCGACAACAAAGAGGAGTTCGACGCCTTAGACGGTCTTATAGACAAGAACAAGCAGCTTAAACTCGGCATACGCATAGCCTCTGAGGAGGAGCCCAAGTTTGAGTTTTACACCTCGCGTCTGGGCATACGTTACAACGACATCATCGACTTTTACACCGAAAAGATACGCGGCAACGACAGGTTCAAGCTGGAGATGCTGCACTTCTTCATAAACACCGGCATTCGCGACACGGCCTATTACTGGAGCGAGCTTAACAAATGTCTCAACGTTTACTGCAAGCTCAAGAAGGAGTGCCCCGAGCTCAAGTCGCTCAACATAGGCGGCGGCTTCCCCATAAAGAACTCGCTGGGTTTCAACTATGATTACGGTTACATGACCGAAGAGATCATAGAGCAGATAAAGAACATCTGCAACCAATACGACGTGGATGAGCCCAACATATTCACCGAGTTCGGCTCGTTCACCGTGGGCGAGAGCGGCGCCACCCTCTTTTCGATACTCAACCAGAAGCAGCAAAACGACCGCGAGCTGTGGTATATGATAGACAGCTCTTTCATGACCACCCTGCCCGACACATGGGGGTTGAACCAACGTTACATATTGCTGGCCATAAACAACTGGGACAAAGAGTATCAGCGGGTGTTCTTAGGCGGTCTCACCTGCGACAGTGAAGACTATTACAACGCCGAGGCCCACTCCAATGCCATCTATCTGCCCAAGTTCGAGAAGGGCACACCTCAATACATCGGTTTTTTCCATACGGGCGCTTATCAGGAATCGCTCGGCGGTTACGGCGGCATACAACACTGCCTCATACCCGCCCCCAAGCATATAATAATAGACCGCGACAAAGACACCAACGACTATTATACCCGTCTGTTCGCCAAAGAGCAGAGCTATAGGTCGATGTTGCGCATACTCGGCTATTGATTCTTCCAACGCAGGCAACTTTTTGACAAAACCAAAAAACACATAAACCATGTCAGAATTCAAATACCAGGAGCCCTTCCCGTTAGGTGCCGACACGACGGAATATCGTCTTCTCACCCGCGATTACGTATCTGTCGTCGAGTGCGACGGACGCCGCATACTCAAGGTTGACCCCGCCGGACTGGAGCTGCTCTCACGCGAGGCTTTCAAAGACGTGTCGTTCTATCTGCGCGCCTCTCACCTCGAAAAGCTCGCCTCAATACTCAACGACCCTGAAGCCACCGACAACGACCGCTTCGTGGCATACACCATGCTTGCCAACCAGGTGGTGTCGGCCGAGGGCGAGCTTCCCACCTGCCAAGACACCGGCACCGCCATCGTCATAGGCAAAAAGGGTGAAAACGTATATACCGGCGCATGCGATGCCGAGCACCTGTCGAAAGGCGTATGGCAGACCTATCAGGATTGCAACCTCCGCTTCTCGCAGGTGGTGCCTTTCACCATGACGGAAGAGAAAAACAGCGGCAACAACCTCCCCGCCCAGATAGACATTTACGCCACGGGCGGCAACAAATACGAGTTTCTGTTCATCACCAAGGGGGGCGGCTCTGCCAACAAGACATTCCTCTATCAGCAGACCAAAGCCCTTCTGAACGAAGAGTCGCTCACCAAGTTCATCACCGAGAAGATCAAAGACCTCGGCACATCGGCCTGCCCGCCCTATCACCTTGCCGTGGTCATAGGCGGCACATCGGCCGAGGCCAACCTGGCAGTGGTCAAGAAAGCATCTGCCGGCTATCTCGACCACCTGCCCACCGAAGGCAACGAGGGCGGACGTGCCTTCCGCGACCTCGAATGGGAGAAGAAGATCACCGAGATATGCCGCAAGAGCGGTGTCGGCGCACAGTTCGGCGGCAAATATCTGGTGCATGACGTGCGCGTGATACGCATGCCGCGCCACGCAGCCTCTTGCCCCGTGGGCATAGGCGTAAGTTGCAGCGCCGACCGCAACATAAAAGCCAAAATCACCGAAGAGGGTATCTTCCTCGAACAACTCGAAAAGAACCCCGCGCGCTTCATGCCCGCCAAGGCTCCGGCCCTCTCGCCCGCCGTTGAGATAGACCTCGACGAAGGCATGGACAAGGTGCTTGCCGAGCTGACCAAACACCCCATAAAGACACGCCTCAACATCAAAGGCACACTCATAGTGGCACGCGACATCGCCCACGCCGAAATCAAGAAGATGCTCGACGCCGGCAAACCCATGCCCGACTATTTCAAGAAACATCCCGTCTATTACGCCGGCCCGGCCAAGACACCTAAGGGCATGGCCTCGGGCAGCTTCGGCCCCACCACGGCAGGACGCATGGACCCCTATGTCGACCTGTTCCAGTCGCACGGCGGCTCTATGGTCATGGTTGCCAAGGGTAACCGCTCTCAGGCAGTCACCGATGCATGCAAAAAACACGGCGGCTTCTATCTCGGCTCCATAGGCGGGCCGGCAGCCATACTGGCCAAAAACAGCATCAAATCGGTCGAGGTGGTCGACTTCCCCGAGCTTGGCATGGAGGCGGTGCGTAAGATATACGTCGAAAACTTCCCCGCATTCATAATCGTGGACGACAAAGGCAACGACTTCTTCAAACAGCTGTAAAGCCATAAGATAACAAAAGAGAGCCGACAGACGCATCTGTCGGCTCTCTTTTCATATATCAGGGTCGGACTCTTGCATATCGACTGTGCCCTATGGTTTGCTCCAGCTAAAACCACCATGCCGGCAGTTCAACGCCCTGCAAGAGCAATAACATCCACGCATTGCTTACACCCACACAAGGCTCCCGCTAAAACCACCTTACCACCCGTGCAATGCCCAGCAACAGTAATAACGATATAACGACAAGAGCCGCCTCGCCCAACCTCATACGCACCTTTTGCCATGCCGTGGGGCGGTTAACCTCCACAGTGCGCACAATATCGACACGATGCTCCTCATACCTGTCTTTGAGAGTCATATACACCTCCATCGAGTCGACCACCGCCTTGGCGGTCAACACATTATCAGTTATCATCACCACGGGAGGCTTGGCTCTGTCGCCCGACTCATACTCTATTATACGGCTCAGATGCGCCTGTCCGAGACTGTCGCACTCCACAAGTGCCTGAATCAACGAACTGTCGGCCTCTATCCTGACGACAGTGTCGCGCAATATCTCCCTTACAAACACACTGTCACGACTCTCTTTCACAAGATGCGGAAGCGGCCTGCAACCACAGACGGCAACCGCAAACACCATCATAAACACCCCTCTCATAACGGTCTGTAACACATTTTACCGTTAACCTTCACCGACCGCAACACCTCGCCTCTGTTGCCGCTCTCTTTAAGCGACACATGCACCCATGCCGGCGAACTGTCGTCACCTGACTCCCATATCAGCTGATCAAAGGCAAGGTGCTCCCTGATATAATCGAACACCTGCCTGTTGGTGCACCCGCCATGCACATCGGCATCTATATCCATGGCCTGACCGCACGTATGCTGCGACGAGTATGCGCCGCCCACCGCCGCATTGACCCTCTTGGAACGGAAAAACGATGTCACCGCCAACGGCCCATTGGCCACATTGGCTCTCAACGGCTCGAATATCGCCTTTGCAATGCGCCTCATGTTTTGCAAATCAGACTCCGACGGCCTGTTGTCCACCCCGAGTCTCTTGGCCGTGGCGCTCTTGGTGGCTTCAAGATAGTCGAGATGTTCGGAAATAAAAACAGACATAACAACAATTTTTAAGTTACGTCTGCAAAATAAACCGACGCCCGCTCAAAATAGATCCGACTTCTGTAACGCTGCCACCAATATTTGTTATTCACACACCAAAAACATCCCCCACCCCAAAAGCTCACCTACCCAAAAAACATAACAAAGCCCCCGGAATATCACTCCAAAGCCTCCCCAATACAAGCACTCGAAACAACCGTTCCCCAAAAGCATACCCCCAAAAACAAAAAGGCCTCCCAAAGAGGCCCCCTTTGACTGACTCCCCGGCACTCTCAGTCGACCCCAAAGCCCCCCAAAAAACACTTCCAAAAGAACACACCCCCAAAAAAACAAAAAAGGCCCTCCAAAGAGGACCCATTGACTAACTTTTATACACTCTTAATCGACCTGCGATCTGTAATGGTCGAATTTCTTCATCACCCTGGCCACATAGGTGCAGGTTTCATCGCTTCCTAAAAAGCGTCCCGCCCTGACGGCCTCGTCCTGGTAATATTTGGCCTCGGCCTTTTTGACAAGATATTTCGACACGTTGCTCCACAGGTCGGGGTTGTCGCCATACTTGCGCGCCAGACGCCTGGCATCCAACACATGACCCACACCGCCGTTGTAACATGCCAACATTATGCACAACCTGTCATACTCGCTTGTCTCAGACGAGAAATGCAGCAGGTCTTCTATGTTGCTTATCAGCTTGAGCGCGGTCTCTATGTTGGTCTCGGCATCGGTCATCTGCTCCACGGTGTGACCGAACTGGCGAGCTATGGCCGGCATCACCTGCATTATGCCGGTCGCACCCTTGGGTGACACCACGTCGGGCTTGAAGCGCGACTCGTTATAGGCTATGGCCGATATCAGACGCCAGTCGCGACCCGCCCTGAGCGATGCCCGCTTTATTATGTCGTCATACTTCGATATGGCAGGCTGCTCGGCATCGGGCAACAGTCCGTCCATGTAATGACGTATCACATCGTCGCCGTAATAAATGTCATAGAGGGCGGCAAAACGGTCGGTGGTCTTGAAATCCGATACCCAGCAGTTGAAGTTGTCCTTCAAAGGCTCATCGTTCTGACGCACCACCACAGCCGCCGAAACAGACTCGTCGAACGAATACAACCTCCTGACCGACGGATAGAGATAGCGCGCCAACTGTGCCTCCAGACGGTTACACACCACGAAGTCTATGTCGCCGTTGACCAACGACGCGACCAAACCGTTAAGGTCGTTGTCATACGTTATGGTCGAATTGGTGCTTACACGGTCGAGCCAATGCTCATAAAGACGCGTCGAGGCAAAGTCACGCGACAACACCACGCGCCGGCCCTCCACCAAGCCTTTCAGACTGTCGAAAGGCACCGATATCGAAAGCGGCGTCACCCTCGACGACGAGAGCAACACATAACCGGTGTTGTAAGCCGGCGACGAGAGTATGGTGCGGTTTTGCGTGTCGACATATCCGGGCATTGTGGCCACCATGTCCACCTCGCCGGCATCGAGCAAAGCCAACGCCCCCTCGGTACTCTTCTCGGGCACTATGCGCAAATCGAGATGCAAATGGTCGGCATACTCACGCAACACATCATACTGAAAACCGCAAGACTCGCCGTTCACCGTCAGATAACCGGGCAGATTGACATTCAGAGCCACACGCAGCTCGCCCCTGTCTTGCAAGGCGGCAATGTCGGTCACCTTTTTGCCACGTCCCGTGAGCTTTACCATCGAAAAGACGGCAACCGTAATCAGTATTACAACTAACGCTATTGTTGATAGTTTTCTCATAACATTTCTGTTTTACAAGCCGAATGCAAAAACACCACTCGGCACACCACCCCTCTATGCAAACATGGTGCCAACATGCAAACACCTCCCATCCCCCGCCCAAACCGCCACCTCAAAACACCCGCAACGTCACCGAAACACCCCGCCCAAATTCACAAAAAAACGCACACGCCACCACCTCAGCGCAACAAAAACCGCACGACACGGGCCACACCAATCCCCGGTCGGCATTCTCACAAACTTACTTTGTTAATGATTTGCAATAAAAGAATCTGACGGCTGTCTTTAATCATAGAAATTCCACGACACTCCAAACTTGAGCATCCTTCTGTTGAGCGGATAATGAGCCACCTGGAAATAACGACGACCGCCAAACAATTCATAATTAAGATGTTGCAGCTTAACAAGGAAGCGCACCCTTTTCCACTTGCCCGACACGAATGCATCCAACCATATATAATCGCCCGTTTTGACGTCTCGCTGGTTGTAAAAACGCATCAGCGCGGGGTTGTAACCGGGACCGTA
>CAMRVW010000081.1 GCA_947054185.1 uncultured Rikenellaceae bacterium
GGGTCCGAGACCCCTCCGTGACCCCTCCCCCGGAAGGGCCGCCGGAGGCAGTTCTCGCAAATCATAAAGGAGGCAGTGCCCGCAAAATAAACGGCAGTACACAAAAAAAGTGCTGCCGATAAATAACCGGCAGCACCCGTAAGTGGTTTACTTCACCTCCTCGAAGTCGACGTCGGTGACACCGTTGTCGTCTTTAGGTGCGCTTGACGACTGACCGCCGGGCTGTTGTGCCCCTCCTTGTGAGGCGTATATATCCTGCGATGCAGCCTGCCATGCGTTCTGAAGCTCTGTCGTGATAGGCTCGAGCTGGTCTATCTTACCCTCTTTGTGAGCCTCTTTGAGCTTGCCGAGAGCTGATTCTATGGCAGCACGTTTGTCGGCAGGAATCTTGTCGCCATACTCTTTGAGCTGCTTCTCGGTCGAGAATATCATACCGTCGGCGGCGTTGAGTTTGTCGATGCGTTCGCGCTCGGTCTTGTCGTGCTCTTCGTTGGCCTTGGCCTCGTCACGCATGCGTTTGATCTCCTCTTCGGTCAGACCCGACGACGCCTCTATGCGTATCTTCTGCTCCTTGCCGGTGCCT
Organism: uncultured Rikenellaceae bacterium; assembly: GCA_947054185.1. Classification (GTDB taxonomy): domain Bacteria; phylum Bacteroidota; class Bacteroidia; order Bacteroidales; family Rikenellaceae; genus CASDZP01. Next base: position 584 of record CAMRVW010000081.1, read on the forward strand.
TTATCCTTGGCCGACACGTTGAGTATGCCGTTGGCGTCGATGTCGAATGTCACCTCTATCTGAGGCACTCCACGGGGAGCGGCGGGTATGCCGTCGAGGTGGAAACGACCGATGGTCTTGTTGTCACGCGCCATGGGACGCTCGCCCTGAAGCACATGTATCTCCACCGATGACTGGTTGTCTGCCGCTGTCGAGAACACCTCACTCTTGCGCGTGGGTATGGTGGTGTTAGACTCGATGAGACGAGTGAACACTCCGCCGAGAGTCTCGATGCCGAGAGAAAGGGGTGTCACGTCGAGCAGAAGGACATCTTTCACCTCGCCGGTCAGGACGCCGCCCTGTATGGCAGCACCCACTGCGACCACCTCGTCGGGATTGACACCCTTGGAGGGAGCCTTGCCAAAGAACTCCTCGACAATCTTCTGAATGGCGGGAATACGTGTCGAGCCACCCACCAAGATAACTTCGTCAATATCCGATGTCGACATGCCGGCATCTTGGAGAGCCTTGCGGCAAGGCTCGATGGTGGCACGTATCAGCTTGTCTGCCAACTGCTCGAACTTTGCACGGGTGAGGGTGCGAACCAAGTGTTTGGGGTCACCGTTCACCGGCAATATATAAGGCAGGTTGATCTCTGTGGTGGTGCTGCTTGAAAGCTCTATCTTGGCCTTCTCGGCAGCCTCTTTAAGGCGCTGCAACGCACGCGAATCCCCACGCAGGTCGACACCGTACTCGCTTCTGAACTCGTCTGCCAACCAATCTATGATGACATGGTCGAAGTCGTCGCCGCCCAGATGGGTGTCGCCGTTGGTCGACTTAACCTCAAATACGCCGTCGCCAAGCTCGAGGATGGATATATCGAAAGTACCGCCGCCGAGGTCGAACACCGCGATCTTCTGGTCGTTGGCTTTCTTGTCGAGACCGTATGCCAAAGCGGCTGCGGTGGGCTCGTTGATGATACGCTTGACGGTCAGACCGGCAATCTCGCCCGCCTCTTTGGTGGCCTGTCGCTGAGAGTCTGAGAAGTAAGCAGGCACTGTTATGACCGCTTCCGACACCTCGGTGCCCAGATACTCCTCGGCGGTCTTCTTCATCTTCTGAAGTATGATGGCCGAAATCTCCTGGGGAGTGTACTTGCGGCCGTCTATCTCGATGCGCGGAGTGTTGTTCTCGCACACCACTTTATAGGGCACACGCTTGATCTCGTCCTGTATCTTGTCGCAGGTCTCACCCATGAAACGCTTTACCGAGAAGATGGTGCGCTCGTGATTGGTGATGGCCTGACGTTTGGCGGGGTCGCCCACTTTACGCTCGCCGCCCTCTATGAAAGCGACGATTGAAGGCGTGGTGCGCGAGCCTTCGCTGTTGGTGATAACGACAGGTTCGTTACCCTCCATTACGGCAACACATGAGTTTGTGGTACCTAAGTCAATACCGATAATTTTTCCCATAAGAGTCTATTTTTTATTTTAATTATTTTTTCTTTTCCCCTTATAGAACAATCATTGTGCCAAAACCGGGTTTGGCATTTTTTGGCCGCCATGTGTCACCACCCCGCCCCTTGCGACATGACAAATATGACAAAATGACCGACAATGTCAGTCTGTCGCCTTACGCTGACACCATTTTGTCGCACACCGTCAATGCCGTCCCATGTGTCGGTGCCGACAATATAATCACACCTGTTTATAATATGTCAGGCCCATACGGACAAACGAAAATATCGCAGTAACCTTACCCAAGACAGCTTCCGAAAAACGAACCGTCGCAAAAAAGAGACCGAAATTTTGATATTCCGAAAGCTGTTCGTACATTTGCGAACAAATAGAGACAATGGAAGACAAAAAAGAATATACGACCACGCAAGAGCAACTGGCACGGTTTGCCAAAGCATTGGGGCACCCTGCCCGCATTGCCATTCTGCACTTCCTCTCTAAACAACAGACATGCTATTTCGGTGACATACACGAAGAGCTGCCCATTGCCAAGGCAACAGTGTCTCAACACCTTAAGGAGCTGAAAGAGGCGGGACTGATACAAGGTCGGGTGGAGGCTCCAAAGGTCAGATACTGCATCAACAAAGACAACTGGAGGTTGGCTCGCGAGCTTTTAAAGGCGTTCTTCGACCAATGTGTCTGCAAGTCGGGCGAATGCTGTTGACCCGTTTTTTTTAGAAATATTGTTCGTTGTTTTGCGAATTACGTCCAACATTAATTGATACGCTATGGAAATTAAAGTATTAGGCACCGGGTGTGCAAGCTGCAAGGCATTATACACCGCCACGGAACAGGTTGTAAGCCGGCTGGGGTTGAATGCGACCCTTGTCAAAGAGGAAGATCTGTCAAAGATCATGGAGTATAACGTCATGACCCTGCCGGCACTTGTTGTCGACGGCAAAGTGGTGGGCAAAGGCAATCTCTCCGCCAAAGAGATAGAAAAGCTATTGACTGAATGACATGCAGTTAACGCATGCTTTTGTACGTCTTGGCGTACTCACTGTCGCATCAATATGGCGTGCGGCATCTTACTCCCGCAGACATCTGTCTCCTATGCTTATATTGTCGTCGGCCAGATTACGGGTCCTGCTCGGAGGCAAGCCCTCAAAAATCATGTCGTGGTCAGGACGGCAGTCTGTCCATAGAGGTTCTTCCACAACTTTCGTCGGTCACTAACTGTCTGACAACAAATACAAGACATACTCATGATACAGAAATTTGCCGACCGGTTAGTGTACGACATATTTGCCATAGACAGCTCCACCTCCTTGGGACAGGCCGTCAACTTCTTTGTCTATGACACTGTAAAGATATTGACGCTCCTGTTTTTAATAAGCGTCATAATGGGCATGGTCAACGCCTATTTCCCGATAGAGCGTCTGCGTGGTTACCTCTCTTCGCGCAAGCTGTACGGACTTCAATATCTGCTCGCCTCCCTTTTCGGAGCGATAACCCCGTTTTGCTCATGCTCATCCATACCTCTGTTCATAGGGTTTGTCAAAGGCGGCATACCGTTGGGCGTCACCTTTGCCTATCTTATAACCTCACCCTTGGTCAATGAGGTTGCCGTGGCCATGTTCATAGGCATATTCGGTGTGCGCATCACTGCAATATATGTGATAGGCGGCATTGTATTGGGCACAACAGGCGGCTGGCTCTTAGGACGAATGAGGCTGGAGCCATACCTCAGCGACTGGGTGAAACAGATACAGCAAAACTCGGCATCCGACTCGGGCGCATGGCAAAAAGAGCACACACCGTTTGTCAAACGCCTGCCCGTGATAATGCACGAAGCCATGGCGACCGTCAGAGGGGTGCTAATATACATAATCACAGGAATAGGCATAGGCGCATTCATGCACGGTTATGTGCCGGAAGGATTCTTTGAACAATACATGTCTAAAGACAGCCTGTTTGCCGTGCCTATGTCTGTGATACTAGCTGTGCCCATGTATGCCAATGCTGCCGGAATAGTGCCCGTGGTGCAGGTGTTTGTGGCCAAAGGCATACCCATAGGCACGGCTCTGGCTTTCATGATGGCGATAGTGGGACTGTCACTGCCTGAAGCCACCCTGCTGAAAAAAGTGATGTCGTGGCGCCTGATAGGCATATTTTTCGCAGTGACATGCTTATGCATCATAATATTGGGTTATCTTTTCAATGCCTTATTATGACACCGTCACCAAACCGGGCAGCTCTCGTCGTTATTGCGCGTCACGATTAAATGATTACCTTTGTCGGCATAAACATGAAGTTTTTATGTCAAAAAAATACGCATATCTGTTCTTCGATCTCGATTCGACATTCTGGGACGTGCCCACAAACCAACGTGCCGCTCAAAAGGCCCTGTATGAAGAGTGCCAGATGAGTCGCCATTTCGACTCTTTCGACGCTTACTTCTCGCGCTTTGTCGAGATAAACTCCAAACTGTGGGCCGATTACCGCGACGGCATAGTGGCTCGCGAACAGTTGCGCAACGACCGCTTCGCCCGTCTTCTGCAAGAGGTGGGCATACACGAACGCGACTATGCCGTGTTTATGAGCAACAGATATCTGCAACTGACTCCCACGTTCAACAATCTGGTTGAAGGCTCTATAGAAACACTCGAATATCTATATGCCAAGGGGTACCCCATGGCACTGATAACCAACGGATTCAACGAAGTGCAGTTTGACAAGGTCAAGTTAGCCGGGCTCGAAAAATACTTCAACCGCATCACCACTTCAGAGTATGCCGGCGTCAACAAGCCCGCTCCCGGCATTTTCGAATATGCCTTGCGAAAAGCCGGTGTAAAGGCCGAGGAGGCCATAATGATAGGTGACGACCCTTACAGCGACATATACGGCGCATCAAACGTGGGTCTCGACACCATATTCTTCAACCCCAATGGCATAGACACCGACACCGTGCCCACATATCAGGTGCGCAAGCTGATAGAGATAACCGGGATATTGTAAGAACTGACGTTTTGATTGGCGGGTACTGCGTTTTTTGCGAGAACTGCCTCTTTTATTTGCGGGAACTGCCTCCGGCGGCCCTTCCGGGGGAGGGGTCACGGACCCCGTTTTGATATTTTTGAGGGACAACCAAGGAATAAGTACGGATATACGATATACAGGTTCCAAGCGGTATTAAGGACACGCTTTACACCTGTATATCGCATATCCGTTTTTCTGCCCTGAAATTTTATACCTGAAAGATACTCAACAGGGGCATGACCCTCGCGGAAAGAGTGCGGAAGCAAGGCGACAACGATAAGTGCAGGGCGGGGATACCCCGCCAACACTCGTCCCTTTAGCTCAGGCAGGGCAGTCTGAGGGAACCGAAACCGTACACATTCCTTATACCCCACATAACGAAGTGGCGCCGTAAGCAAAAATTCCTTATGACGGGCGGAGGCCACGAGGCCCGAGCAGCCCGGAGCCTCCGCCAACGGAGAGCCGCACACCGCATAGTAATATAGGGCGGTGAATTAGGGGCGGTGGTGAAGCACATGACTTTCATGCTTAGCCCTCCGCAGACCCCGCGTCCCGCTCTCCGACACGACAAAAGCACGTTCCTTCACACAACCCGCCCCGGCAGGCTATCAAAAAGGTGTCCGTGACACCCAAAGTATTAATATTTAGCGTACACAACGCACGATCCGACCGTACTGCTTATTGCTGCGACTCTGCGAAAGCACATTATTGCTATATAAGTACAGCTCGTACGCGTTGTCAGTATCAGACGTACTCGAAACTGACGACCAATAGCGTCCGTCTGTACCCTCGCCGGTCAATCATCCGTGCGGCGGTTACCGACAGCGGGAAACTCAACTGAATTAGAGTTATATGTTTTACACCCGCATGTTTCCGCGTGGCATGCCTTTTTGCCTCGTGTGGTTTTTAGGGTACCGGTATCTTGCCACGAGGTTTTGATCCGCTGTTTTGTCGCATTTTTTTGCCGACAGTTTTTGTCCGAAGTTTTTGAGGTACGACGGTTTTTGTTCCGGCATGGCAGCAGAGGCACGAGGCCGCAACGGGCCGACCCTCCCCCCCCGGGAGGCCCGTAACCCCGCTTGGTTATTATAGTGCAGTGACTTAAGTACATTCACGTCGCGCATCACCTCCCCACCCTGCCCTCCGCAGGCTCCGTTCCGCTCTCCGACACGACAAAGCACGTTCCTCACACCACTGCCCCGGAATCCGCACCCACAAGGACCGCCGGAGACAGTGCCGGCAAATAAAAACGGAGGCAGTGCCGGCAATTTTGTCGAAATTGTGTAATTTTTATTACCTTTGGCAAGACGCGAGTGTGCTTAAATTATTAATTATGATAAAGGGTGTTATTTTCGATATGGATGGTGTTCTTGTCGACAACAGGGACATACACACAGAGGCTTTCCTGATGTTTTGCCGGCGTCACGGTTTTGAGATGGACGCCAAGACCTTGATGCCTTTGTTCGGCATGGGTAATGAGGACATAATGCAAGGACTGTTCGGAAGAGAGTTGTCGCGTGAGGAGATAGATAGTTTCTCGCAAGAGAAAGAGTCCATCTATCGAGAGATATTCGCCGAACGCATAGAGCCAACTCCGGGTCTCAGGGAGTTTTTAGAGGGGTTACGGCAGCAGGGGATAAAAATTGCGGTCGGCAGCTCGGGCATGAGGCTCAATGTCGATTTTGTGTTGGAGCGTTGCGGCATTACCCGATATTTCGATGCCATAGCCAATGGCGACTTGGTCAGACGAGCCAAACCCGACCCTGAAGTATTCGTGTTGGCGGCGCGTCTTTTAGGACTCGACAACAGTGAGTGCCTGGTTTTTGAAGATTCGTTTGCGGGCATAAAGGCAGCACGGGCGGCCGGATCGCCGGTCATTGCACTGGCAACGACATTTCCACGCGAGCGCCATACCGATTATGATATGATAATAGACGATTTCACGCAGATAGACGCTTCGGTGGTTGAGCGGTTTTAACCGTCAGTATATCTGCCGATAACACTAGAAACTATAAAAACATGAGCATGGAAAAACCGATAAGTTACGCAAAGGAGAATTATTCCCGTTTTATGGATGAGTTGTTCGAGGTGATGCGCATACCCTCTATCAGTGCATTGTCAGAGCATGCTCCCGATATGGTGCGCTGCGCCGAGGCGTTGCGTGAACGTCTCTTGAAGGCAGGTGCCGACAGTGCCGAAGTGATGGCCACAGACGGGGCGCCTGTGGTGTTTGCCCACAAGGTGGTCGATGTGTCGAAGCCGACGGTTTTGGTTTACGGCCATTATGACGTGATGCCCGTTGAGCCGCTCGAATTGTGGGTGACACCTCCGTTTGAGCCGCAAGTGCGTGACGGTAAGATATGGGGACGTGGTGCTGACGATGACAAGGGTCAGGGATTCATGCACATAGCGGCTTTCGAGTCGATGGTGGCATGCGACAGCCTGCCTTGCAACGTCAAGTTTCTGTTTGAGGGTGAGGAGGAGATAGGTTCTCCGGCGCTCACGGTGTGGTGCGAAGATCATGCCGATTTGCTGGCTGCCGACCTGATATTGGTCTCTGACACGGCCATGGCATCGCTCGATTGTCCCACGGTGACGTGCGGACTCAGAGGGCTCGCATATTTGGACATGACCGTCACGGGGCCCGACCGCGACCTTCACTCGGGCCTGTTCGGCGGTGCGGTCGACAATCCGCTGGGTGTCATAAGCCGCATAATTGCCGGATTGCACGACAAGGATGGCCGTGTGACGGTGAAAGGTTTTTATGATGATGTGGTTGAGTTGAGCGATAAGGAACGTGCCGAGATTGCCAAGCGTCCGTTTGACGAGGAAGCCTATCGGAACAGCTTGGGAGTTGGCGCGCTGGCCGGAGAGTCCGGTTATACCACACCAGAGCGTACGGGTGTTCGTCCTGCCCTCGACGTGAACGGCATCTGGGGCGGTCACATAGGCGAAGGCTCCAAGACGGTGATACCGTCGCAGGCACACGCCAAGGTGTCGATGCGTCTGGTGGCCAACCAGGATTACAACAAGATTGCCGAGTTGTTCAGAGAACATGTCATCAATGTCGCCCCTGCATCGGTGAGGGTTGATATGAGACCCTCGCACGGAGGTGCGCCATATATGATGTCGCCGTCACATCCCGCCTATATCGCTGCTTCTAAAGCCATTGAGGATGTGCTCGGCAAACCCGCACTTCCTTTTTTCAGCGGAGGAAGCATACCCATCATAAGCAAGATATCGGCGTTGCTCGGAGCCAAGGCCCTGTTGCTCGGCTTCGGATTGGGTGACGACAACACTCACTCGCCGAACGAGAATTATGCAGTCGAAAATTTCCAAAAAGGGATAGAGACGATAATACGCTTTTACGGTTACATGTTCGGTTGAGAATATGTACCTTTGAGAAAGTTATTACACTTTTGGGGGCGCGGCCCCCTTTTTTTATTCCTTATTAGGTGATGCGGAAGAATGGAGGGAGCGGACATTATATGATGCAGAGACGGTATGTCATGGGGCTCGGGTGTGTGGCAAGGTTCGGCCGTAAGACATGTATATGCGTGACGTGACGCTCTGTATGAAAGCGGGGGCTTGACGGAGAGCGGAGACTGCGGTGGTCTTGAGGTTCGGGAAACAACTATCTGCCAGTGACAAAACTAATCTCTTTGAATCATGTACATCCCGTCCAAGTAAAAGGATTGCGGCGTCACCTTGTCATGCCGATTATAAAGGATATGTGCGTTTTCAGGCCTTCAATCCGCAGAGCTATTTGATATTCAGTGAGGTATATGTGCTTATGAACCGATTTTGACCTCTTTGGCAGAGAGGAAACAGTGACGTTTTTATTCCGCTTTTCTGAGGCGGTCGCATTATGGTGATCATAAAAAAGCCCGACTGAATTCAAAGTCGGGCTTTCGGAGCGTATTCTGAAATGGTTATTTTATTCGGAAACGGACGCTTGTTCTCTCGCTCAGTTTGATTTTGCGTATGTTGTCGATGCTGTTGCGCACATCTTCTATATCCATTGCGCCACCTTCTGCCGCGTCCTCTGCTTTAAGCGAACGTGATGCGGCTGCGTATGTCACATTCATAAATTGGGGGCGTATATAACCGAGACTTCCGTCGTTGCTCGAATCTATGTTGAGCACTTCGCCAAGCTCTTCGCCAATGGCTTCAACGAGCACCTTGGCTTTGTTCTGAGCCGCTTTGAGAGCTTTAACTTTACAGTCGAGGCGATATTCTCCTATCTTGTCGTTTTTCAACTCGGTGATGTTCATATAGTCGATGCCGCGGGTCTCCACATTTTTGATTATGTTGTCGACAACCTTAAAGTCTTTGAGCTTCAGTTCGTAACGTTTGCTGTTAAGGAAGTCTTTGCCAACCCGGCGACCATATCCGCCAACCTCGCGCACAGATATCTCCTCTTTCTTGACACCGGCTTTGAGAAGGGCGGCCACCAGGTCGTTCTCTATATCGGCAAGAGGAACCTTGGTCTTGAAGTTTTCAACCTTGACCTTCTTGTCGAACTCCTCTTTCCAGTATTCGGTGATGTTTATGGCGAACGTTATCTCATTAGGCTCAACCTCTATCTCGGCGCTGCCGGTCACGTCGATGTATCTTATGGGCTCGAGTTGTGCTGTTGTGTTTTGGGCACCGGCCGTTATCGCCATTGACAGGCAAAGAGCTAAAAACAATGCTTTTTTCATAATGAATCGGTGTTAATGTTTATTCGGTAAAGTTACGTAATAAATATTAAAAAGCAAATTTATCATCAAACATCATACCGTTTTTGCGGGCACTGCCGGCTATTCTGCCGGGACTGACGTTTATTACCGGCACTGCCTCCGGCGGCCCTTCCGGGGGAGGGGTCACGGAGGGGTCTCGGACCCCCTTTTGATATTTTTTGAGGACAAAAACTAA
>CAMRVW010000082.1 GCA_947054185.1 uncultured Rikenellaceae bacterium
GAGATAAAGCGTGAGCTGCTCGACCGGGTCCCCCGCATGTGGTTAATCTTCGTGTCGCAGAACTACGGGGGCAAGCCCATAGGCAAGACCGCCAAAGACCTGCGATATGATGCGGGGGTAAAGATAAGCACCCGAGGGTTTAGGGCTTATTGTTCGGGGCGATTTGTGGATGATGCCGTGGCATATTACACGATATGGGCAGATGGCGCGGTAAGGTATTGTTTGAAAAACGGCAATAATGATTGAGATTGAAAAACGTGCGGGTGAATGGAGTGCATACATAGATGGCGACTATTGGATGAGTGACGTCGATTTGCAGCGACTCCTCGACCGCCTCGCAAAAAAGGCGGATGAGATTGAATGGACACTTGAAGATTACTGAAAGATGATTTACATAGGATATAAAGATGCGCAAAAGCGCGGTAAGATAACAGAGGGCGCAAAGGTATTGAGTTACCCGAACAGAAATGGGGTATCAATGACCGGGGTGGTCACCTTCATCAGCGAAGAGGACAACGAAATTAAGGTAGATTATCGCGAATACGGGTCTGTCTTCCTGCTCCTATCGGTCGGGCGGGTGACAGAATCGTTCGACACAAGTCTTGACATTAACCTTATAATGATTGATTAGTATGAGTTACGCACGATTTTATACTCTTTTAAAAAGGGTTCATAACGCTGACGAAGCGAAGGTTGACCTTGTTAGTCAGTTTACGCACGGGCGCACCACATCTCTCAGAGAGATGACGCCACAGGAGTATGATGCCATGTGTAATATTCTTGAGGAGCGGCTTAACTGGATGCTTAGAAAAAAGAGGTCTTTAGTATTGAAGTTAATGCAAGAACTGGGCGTCGACACCACTGATTGGGGACGAATCAACGCCTTTTGCCTCGAGTCAAGGATTGCCGGCAAGCCTTTCGCAAAGCTGACCTCGAATGAGTTGGAGGCGTTGGCCGTGCGGCTTAGGGCAATAATAGGCAAGGGAGGACTGAAAGCCCAAAAGCACGAACGACATCCGCAAGTAGAAGTTTGTTTTATCATGAACGGTAAAATCAGAGCGGAGGCATGAGAGAGATAATTGGGAAAAGTCTTCTTGTTAGAAGCAATGTCAAGCAGTTGGGCGGCAAGGTGGTTTTTGTTGCGGCAAGGGCGGCATGTATGATGTTGCCGTCTGAGATTATCGACAGTTTCGAGGAACGAACCGGGGGGTGCTTTTCCGAGTTGGATGCAGATAAGACCGTGGTGGTTATTTGGGGCGGTTATCACCTGGCCATAATGAATACGAATGAATTAACAACCATAAAACAATAACGTTATGACAAACATTAATGAACTTACGGCAGAGCAACGCAGCCAGTTGCTCACACAATTGAAAGAACAGGAAGCAGCAGAGAAGGCGGCCCGCCAAGCGGAGGTCGATGCGTACAAGAAATTAGTCTCTGAGAGTGTTGTGGAGTGTTTTCACGATTGTCGGCAAATGAGCTCCATGCTTGCCGAACGAAAAGCGAGAATCAGGGAGATGTTTGCCGGCGCCATAGCCCTCAAAGAGAAGTTGTACGGAGTAAAAGAGGGGCAACAGTCTCATAGTTTCCTTAGCGAAGACGGCAACTATCGCATAAAACTCGGCTATTATGTCAATGAGTCATACGATGACACGGCAGAGACCGGGGTTGCCATGATTAAGGAGTATCTGAATGAGTTGAGCAAAACATCGGTCAAAGCACAGGAGGCCGTTCGTATTGTGTTGTCGCTTCTTGCCCGCGACCAACAAGGTAACCTTAAGATGTCACGTATCATGACGCTTCGCAAACATGCACAAGAGAGTGGCGATGAGCGCTTTATCAGAGGGGTCGACATCATAATGGATGCGTACCGGCCCGTCAAGAGCAAGGAATTCATCAAAGCCGAATATAAAAACGAGTTGGGCGCGTGGACAAACGTGCCGCTCGGCATGACGGAGGCATGATAATGAGCGACAACACTCCAATATACCGAATGGCCGACTTGTTGTGCAGACTTTACCGTGGCGATATGACTCGAATATCCCATAAGGCCCATTGCTCGGTAACAATGGTAAGTATGGTGCTCAACGGCAAGTGTACGCAAAGCTCGAATAGAGCACGAAACATAATAAGAATTACGGAAGATATGGCAAGACAAAATAAATACAGGCGCCTAAAAAGATAAGGCCCCGAAAGCTTTCCCCCTTCAAGGCCCTTATCGACGAACAAATATAGTGATTTTTATTGAGACCGCAAGTATGGCATACAATAAGAGAGGCTATCTTCGTCGAGCGGCTGCAATCAGACAACTGGCCGAGCAACATTATGAGCCCGGTCGACACGACAGGTGCTGGAAGGCAGTGTGGCGCAAACATGTCAACCCGGTATATGGAATATGTTACGACGCCTTTCTGAAATACATGAAAGTTGCCCGGCAAGAAGGTGAACAATCGAAAAGTCAACCGCAATTACCCTTAAGATGGTAAAAGAGGGCCGACATTAATCTGTCGGCCCTCTTTATTTTACAGCATCAGTGTCGGTAAACGACGTGGAAAATATAAGTTCCCATTCTCTAAGGCTGTCATCGCGATTAACCTTACCCAGGCGCTTGCGGGTTATGGGGGTAAACCTTTGGCCGCTCAAACCCTGCAAGGCGGCATATACTGCCTGTAACAAATCATATACCTCATAGGGGGTCCCGGGTGACGGGCGAGCCACAGAACCACGAACCGGCGGCATGTCGGCCACACGCACAGAGAATTGTATGGCGGCAAGTTGAACATTACGCCCGGCATCGGAATAATCGCCTGAAGAAAATGAGATCAAGGCGCATGGCAGGTTGACCGGCGGACGCTCCGTATAAAAGTCGAGTTGCCCCCAATCTTCTCCAACATAACGGAGCCCACCAACACTTTTTAACGCCGTTTGAACGGCATTTAAAACATGTTTTATCATAGTTTGAAATTTTTGTTGATAAACCTATTGAGATTATCCTCGACAACCGCATCGATGCTTTGGGCAACCTTGGGATGATCGCCAATGAACTGCCGCTGAGGAATTGTGATTTTACCATTTTTGCTTAAGGCCATATTACGCCAGCGCAGAGCCTCTTCTGACATACTATTGTTGCGTGCCCCGGCAGCTAATTCCCTCGTTTTTCTATTGAAAATCAGTTTGCCTGTGGCCTGTATGTGTCGAAACCAAAAATAACGTCTCATTTTGGCCGTTATGGGTATTGTTCCTCCTTCGTTGTGTATTTGGGCATAAGGAGCATCGGAACTCCACTCGAGAGAGGTATTTTGGATTCGACAACGCAAACTTCGCTTTAGTCGCGCAGTGGTGGTAAGCAGAGAGCCGCGCCCCGATTGGCGGCGAGCCTTCCACGGACGGTCGAAAAACGCCTTGCGGACAAAGTTGCGGTCGAACTCATCAGAAAGCTCCACCCGCATGTCGGAAAGGATTTTTTGTATGATATTTGGTTTGTTCATAAAAAACGCATATATTTGCATATGAAAACCATCTGAGAAATGTGTTGCGGGGATTGCACTTCCCCGAGGTGCTATTTTTCGGATGGTTTTTCTTGTATACGATTCAATATGTTTTCGCTGTCAGATATGCTGTGCACATGGCATATCCCCTCACGAGGGAACTCTCGTACAATTATCCAAGATTTGTCTCCGTTTATGGCCGTCTCAAAGATGTGGGCAACAATTGATTCATTGTGTTTATCTTCTCCGCGGCCAAGGTATTTGGCTTCTTTGATGATATTGCCCATCTCCAGAAGCATCTCATTTTTTTCTGCTATGTGCCTATGTGGTTGATTCAACCACTCCTTGATGCCCTTGTTGGTTATAGTGATGGGCTTGTTGAAGTATTTGTTCGAGAAGCTCTTATCCACCAAAATATTCCTTGCCGTTTCCCTTATTTCTTTGGTTCGAACTCGCATCAGAGCGATATCAATCAACTCTTTCGTCTCCTCTGATGTCTTGAAATATGGGTGTTTGCCGGGAAAGAGCGTAAGATCTTTTCCCGGATTAAAACGGAATATATTGAGTTTGGGCGAGTCGGTCATGGCGTCGCCCAGCTCGATGGCCTTTTGGCTGTCACTTTTCGGATATTTGCCCTTTCTTATCTGCACGACGGTGCAACGGCAATTCCATCCGTTGGGCGGCATATATCGGTCCCAAAACGGATCGTCAGCTGCAAAGGTCAATCCGTCAAGAAGTCGATGTTCTGAGCGCACCTTTTCGTCGCCCGAGGTGCGATATTGCAGGTCATACTCGTCACCATCTTCCATGAGGTCATGCCACTTGGCCGCCATCTGAGCCGAGGCGACAGCATGGTTATACTCCGTACGCAGATAGTTCCGGTTGTATTTTTCATTAATTCTTTCAACCTCTCGATTAAAATCATTGAATGACTTTATGCCCCGCTTGTTGTCGGTGAGCGACAGCCCCAGCTCTGACAGTGAGTGATTGACCTTAAGGCCCGAGAAGATAAAAGCGTTGCTGTTGAGCGTGTCTGTCACAATAGCGGGCGTTTTGTGCGTAATACCTCTATCGATAGCCTCTTTGAAAACGTGGTATGTAACCTTGATAACCTCTCTGACCGGCCGGCAGCGGAGCATGGAGCTGTTATAGCCTCCGTTTTTATAGATGTATTCAGCGGCTTTGCGGAAAGCTTCGTCGTCAAATGGCGGCATGTCGTTGTCGTCGGCAGCGAGGGTGGCGGTATCTTCGGCATAAAGCTCTGTCAATGCTGAGTGAAGCCCCGAGTAATAATCCCCGGGGCTCAGGCAAAAAAACGCGCCGACAGGTCGGTCGGCATCGAGAGGGCCTGTTTGTCGACCACATCGATACCGAATTTCTCTTTTATCCACTGGTTTGGCACATCTTTGTACGGCAGAATGTCTGTCACCATTTTCCACATCTTTTCGGGATCTTCCTCCTTGTCGAAAGAGAAAGTCAACCCTTCAGGCAGATATCCGATTCGGACGAGTGCCGGTATTATTATGTGGTTGTAACAGCCTTCAATACGAGCCCTGTCGGCAGTGGCTATTTTATCAAACAGACGAAGTGACGACTCCTCCTTAGAGCGGTTGCCGTTGACGGTGTCTTGCCCCAAAATGGCCCCGGTAATCACCATCGACATCTCCGAATTACACAGACTGATAAGATTGCGATAAACATCGCCGTTTGTGTTGGCTCCTTGTGCAAACTGAAACTCTTCGTTTTCATCGATAACAAGCCATGCGGCGGCCCCCATGTCGCGCATCATTGTTTCGGCTCGAGCGAGCATCGCCGGGTCTTGGGTGTCGGTCTTAAGATATCGCGGAGGGATGCCGTATATCTCGCATAACTCCGACCAGCACGATTGAGCGAAACGCTTGAAGAGCACGTGTGGCACGGTCTTATTAAGAAGTCCGTAATCGTGTGATGAGCCAAACTCGAGCAGCCATGTTCCATATTCGGGAGTGTTGCGATAACTAACCCCATCGATGGCATCGACAGAGTAAAGGAGCAGCCCTTTCTCGGGAATGACATGTGTGCGTGGCATTAGGTTGACGGCTAAGTCACCGGCAGGAGAGGTGGTCAGCTCAACAAGCGAATGGCCGTGCAATATGGCGTCAAAGCAATGGATGGTCAACTCGGTTATGGCCGGAGTTTTAAGGCGCTCGGTTTCGATGGCGAGTTTACCGTCTTTTTTCAAAGAAAACGAAGTGCCGAGCAGGGCATTGCGGCGAAGCTCTATTTGTGAAGCCAATAAAGCATCGGTCTGAATGTCATTGTATAATTGTGTCAGTCTGACTCGTTTGGGGTTATCTATGTTGTCGGCCGCCTTCAGGGCACTTTGCCATGTGGCAATGTCTGAACGGGTACGGCTGACGGCTTTGGGGGTAAGGCGCGAGTAATAACCGTCACGACGTTGTGAGGTGATTTTCTTTTTGTTGCTTTTCGCTGTCATTATAATGACGTTTTAATATTGTTAGAAGTCGTGTGAAAATTTGGTCCGCGAGCCCATTTTGATATGCCCGACCACCTCGCCTGCTTCATTTTTGAGCAACGGCAGGTTGGGGGCTATTTTTTTGTTGGCGATTCTCGAGAGCCATGTAATCGCATTGTCGTAATAGTTCTTCACGCGTTCGAAAATCATGTCGGCATTTGAGAGTCTGACAAGATACCATACTGCCATGCTCTTGATGTGCTCAACAAGCAGAATGTTTCGTCTTTCACCTTTAGCTGCAAAAATCTTATCGGTGTCGTATTGCAAGGCAAGGTAACTTGTCGCCTCTTCAATGGCTGCCATGATTGCCGCGTCTATGACTGCCGGGTCGTCGGTCAGTTGCCCGAGTTGCCATTCATAAATGACACTCGAGAGCTCCTCTTGTGTTATGAACATGATTACCAATGTCTGTTAGTTCGGCTGCCCATACGATATGTCGCCCCCTCGGCAGCCGTCCGTTTTGTTAATAAAAATATTGCTCCCTCGAGGGCATCAGGGGCATCATCATGAACTCTTGAGCCTTTCTGGAATGCGAGTAATTGTTCGACTAAGACATTCATGCCCGGAGAGTCTTTCTCTCTCTGATTAAACACCACAAGTCCTCGTTCAAAGAGTGGTTGAATGGCCTCGATACGCGCAAATTTGTCGGGCTTTTTACGTTTGTCGCCCACAACCGGGATGTGTGCACTTCGGGTTTCTCCAGCCTTGCGGAACTCCTCAAGCACCATATCCTGAATGAAGTTTGACTCCATGTAATAGCGCACAGGCACCCGCCCGCCAACCCAGTCGTTTATAATGTAATGCCACTCCACCATCTCGGATATGGTTGTTTGACAGGCAAAGACTTTTAACAGATGAAATACCCCCTCGGGTGTTTTACCCACAAGCACCGTGGCCTTATAGTCGTTAGTGAGGCCACTCTTGAACGATGGGTCGGTATAACAGACAAGCGACCTGTATTTCCGCAAGTCAAGCATTTGGCCGAAAACAATGTCTTTCTCTCGAAACACCGCACCATCCACTTGCGGGTCATTCATATACTCTTTACGGAAACGGCGCTCGCCCATGATTTCTCGAATGCCATTTATCTCCTCTATTGTGTAATTATCACTCCAAGACGGTTTGCCGTTTTTGTCAAGAGCATTGACCTGGGTGTGATAGACGCCTGGGCGGGATATATATCGGGTAAGGATGCTGTCTTTGGCAATCTCATTGCCAACCATTATAAAGCGCCCGCGGCCCATTGCCATAGTGCCGAAAAGGGCGGTCATCATCCAGTCAAAAGCCTCACTCACTCTTGCCGGATTACGGCAGAGTGTGTCGTCGTCGATGTCATCAACAACAATATAGTCGGGACGTTGAGCGCCATTCTTTAGGCCTCGCGGTGATTGGCCACGCCCGATTGCGACAAATGTACACCCCTGAGCTGTTGTGAAGTGACTCTCGGTCCAGTCGCCAGCCTTTAATTGCGGCCCGAAATCGGCAATGAAAAGCTCGTTGACTTCAAGTTCGGCCTGTATGTCTTGCAACAAGGCTATGGCCATCTCTCGACTCTTGCTTGTAAGAACCAACATATTGACCTGTCGTTGCTGTTGAATCATGAGCCATAAAGGTATGAGCAACGATATATGGGTGCTTTTGGCATGACCGCGCGCCCACTTGAATGCCGCTCTTGCCTTGGGGTTGTTTTTTATCCAATTTGCAGCATCAACCTGAAACTTGGCCGACTTAGTGGTGGCCAAATGCCGAAAATATGTTGATACGAAATAGTCATAATCGGATCGGGCTTTTTTGACCCTTAAGGTTCGGAACTCAGCATCATCTTTTTGCAGATAGTTGGCCGAGGCGACAAGAGCCTTTCGCGCCTGCCAGCGTTCCCATAAATCTTTATTCGGCTTCATTGCGTTTACTTAGTATGAATCGGTCTTGCAGGTTGGTTATAGTTCTGATTAGCTCGATTGTTATATCCTTATCGACTATCGCCTCTTTTTCAAGCCATGAACCGAACATCATGAATGTGTATATCAGGTCGTCGACGCCGACACCGGTTTTGAATGACTTGAGCTGTTTTGCAATTTTTGCGAATGCTGCCGGGTCGAAATCGGTCCCCTCCTCAAGCATCGAATTGAGCCGCAAGAGTAACTTTGTGGAAACCTGTTCGGGCGATATTGTTGCGGCTGCTCTTTTAGCCTCCCAACCACCCTCTCTGACCCACTTGGAGACGGTGGCCTCTGTTGTTGCGACCTTCTGGGCAATCTCTTTTTGGGAGGCTCCAGTCATAAATAACAGATGTGCATAATCGTGTTTTTCGGGATTTCGTTTTCTTGCCATAAAAGTGATTTTTACAGGGACAAAAATGAAGCAATATGAATGTCTATCAAAAAATCACTCGTTACCTTTATTTGCTTTTTTGCCAATTAGTTACATCCCTATTCCTTTGCGTCAAAATCAACAAAAGATGAAGTTTGTACTTAATGACGAAAGCGTAAAAAACAGTCACGGTTTTTATCTGAAAAACAGCGGTGGCGATTTTACGCGATTTAACAAGAACCCGGTGATGTTGCTTGAGCACGACCCGAAAGATGTAATCGGCCGGTGGAACAACCTGACAATAGAAGGGCGGCAATTGACGGCTGCAACAATATTTGATACCGACACCGAGAAAGGGCAGAGGGTTGAAGGGCAGGTTAATCGCGACTTCATCAGCGGAGCCAGTGTCGGGATAATCGTAAAAAAGGCCGAATATAGGCACAACGAGGCTTTGCAGATAGATGATGTATGGGTTACCGAATGGGAATTGCTTGAGGCCTCAATCGTAAGTATTCCGTCAAACCCAGCCGCTCTAAGAGTCAAAGTTTATGCCGATGATTCAACCCCTGTCGAAGAGGCCCAGTTGGCCGCTCATCTCGATAACATTGTAAAACTATCAATATCCAACAGTATGAAATTAACAAACGAAGCTTTGACGGCACTCGATTTGCCGCCCTCGGCGACATTGTCAGAGGTTAGTGCTAAGGTTGTTGCCCTTGCCGCCCGAGCTGTGGAGCTTTCCACGCAGATTGACTCTTTGAAGGCGGAGCAGGCAAAACAGGTCAAAGACAGAGCGGAGGCCTTGGCCCTGTCGGCATTGGTAGAGGGGAAAATTGTCGCAACGGGTAAAGAGGACTTAATTGCTCTTGCCACAAACAATTATCAGGCAGCACAATCTGTGTTGTCAGCAATACCGGCACGTCAAACATACGGAGACAAGGTGGTTCCCGTATCTATGTCGATAGGCAGTGACCGTGACAACTGGAACTATCACGACTGGAAGAACAACGCTCCCCGCGAACTCGAACAACTGAGGGCCGACCGCCCCGCCGAGTATGCTGAAATCTTGAAAAAAACACGCAAAAACAATTAGTATCATGGCGATAGAAAAACAGATTTGGACAGACCAAATAAAGGAGGGTTTTATCTCCGGCACGAGTTTTATGTCGGCATCTGATGACCTGTCAGAGCTTGTCGAATACAACAAAATCAATCTCGCTGCCGCAGGTGTCGACCCTGATGTATTGATTGACAATACCGTCTATCCGATTGCCACCAAATCGCGAAATGACACCCCGATAGAATTGGTGCTTCACACCTTCGATACCGAGAATACGGTTGTGCGTAACGTGGAGAGAATGGAGGCTTCGTACAAAAAAATGGAATCGGTGATAAGGGGTCACAGACGTGCTTTGCAGCGTAAGGCTTCAAGATTTGCAGCTAATGCCTGGGCTCCTCAAGGGCATACGGATATGACCCCCGTGTTGCAGGCCACCGGTGCGGCCGATGCAACCAAACGTAAGCGCATGACGTTTGCAGACTTGTTGTCCTTAGAATGCGCCTTCCGTGACATGGAGGCCCCTCTCGACAGCCTTGTCATTGTTCTTTCACCGGCCCATCTGCTCGACTTACA
>CAMRVW010000083.1 GCA_947054185.1 uncultured Rikenellaceae bacterium
AAATTGTTAAAAATTTATTGCTTAATGAATTTTTAACTATATTAATAAATATTTGTAAAATATCTCTGATGTAAATATAAAAATAACATCAATATTCCATTTACCCGGATATTGATGTTATAACAAACAAATTATATTGTTTATGTGCAGAAAAGTGTAAAATAAAACAATAAGTTAAAAACTTGCTTCTGTCAAAACCGTCTCACGTCGTCTTACCTCATGAGTCGGTTTGTCTATGATTGCCGGAGGGTCTGTAATCTGCGATGCCTTCAGCGCTATGGCGCGGCTCATGTAAATATCGTCATGTTCACCCTCCACAGCGCCGTACGATCCGTCCGACTTTATCTCATAAGTGTCGGCCTCGTCGAGTGCGCGTGCGTCGTGCTCTATGTAACCATTCTCGCGCAGACGCTTGTTCATCTGTGTTACAAGGTCGCTTTTCGATGCCGCCGAGGTGAAGAAGCCATACCTTTCCGGGGCCCCGTCGCGTATCTTCTGCGGGTCCGACCTTGAGAACAGGTTCGAGTAATAACCCTTTATCTCATCAAGTATGGTGATGGAGTGGTCACCTTCCGACCCTTTGTTGTCTAACGAGTTGGCCTCCACCACTAAAAGGGCGTCACAGTAATATCGTGCAATCTGCACCGCCTTCCATACGGCCAGGTCTTGGTCGAGATGAAACCTGCACGTTGCCACACACTCCTCGACACCCCCTTCGGTCAGCCTATAGCGGTCTATCACCGATATCACCGACCAGTCGGCTCCGGCGGTACGACCACCTATGTCCATGCTTACGATATATCGCCGCGCCATCTGTTTCGACCTGTCGGGAAATGCCCACACCCACATGGCGCCGTCGGGTGATTTGGCAAACTTCAGCGACCCGTCTATGGCCCTCTTGCCATGCCCTGCATCTGCCGTCATGTCACCCTTTGCCAACGGCTCGCACACATACCGGCGCATGGATGCCACATACTCGGGGTTGTGGGCCCGCCTTCCCGTCGACTGGAAAGCCTCTGTGGGTGTGGTGGGAAACTCGCACCCCATCCTCCAGTCGTCATAGGCGTCGGTGTGACGTTTTTTGCGATACCAGTTGATGGCCTCGAGCGTTGCGCCCGCCTCGAACACGGCCTGCTCCGACGGTGTCAGGCTTCGGGCGAAACTGCGGCGCTGCTTGTCAGACTCAAACTCCACCGAGTATATGTCTATCTCATACCAGGCGACGAATACCGGTCTGTAACCGCTCTGTCCGCTCACCGCCTTGCACCACTGACGGTGAAAATAGTTGCCCACCCCCTTGGCCGTCGACTCCATCACAATCACTGAGTAAGGCTCCAGCGGCACCGTCCCGGCTATTGACTGCACCACATCTTCGGGCCTCTTGCCGTCGGTCTGCTTCCACAGGCCCACCTCCGACAGGTGTGCCATCATCACGTCGGCCGACCGCAACGCATCGGGCTTCTGCATCGACCCCAGGTATATCACGCAGTCGCGTTCGGCTATGCGCTTGTTCTTCGACGACCCCTCAAACCCCACGAATGTCACTGTCGACACCTCTTTGGGATGGTTTGCCGCCAGCCTCGAATACATGGCCTTGATGTTACGTGCCTGATCCTCCACGTCGGCCACTATCACCGAATGCCAGCTCCGACGGTGAAACAGCTGTATCCACGCCATGAATATCTGCACCAGAGTCGATCCTCCCCACTGCCTTGCCTTAAGCAAAATCACCCTCACCGGCTTATCGGCAAAAAGGTCGTCTGCCATAACCTTGAACAGTTTGAGCTGTGCCCGCCGCATAATGAAGGGCACCATGCGCTTGCTCTGCTTGTCTTGCACCTTTACGCACGTTGCACACCAAAACTCGAAGTCATAAACCATGCGCAACAGTGTCACCGTGGCCATGACCTCGTCTTTGTCGCATTTTGACTTTCGGGCATACCCCTTAAGCGAGCCCGCCTTTGCAATAGAGCCTATCAACGGCATATCGAACATCTTGACAGGCAGTTGCATGTACGACCCTTTGTCAACCTCGAGCCGCCGCCTCTCTATCGGCGAACCCATGCCCGTTACGGGGTCGTACGGCTCAGCCAGGCTCTTAAGGCGCTCTTCATTTATGCGCACAATCTCGTCAATCGAACGTATCATACTTGATATTGTTAAAAAATATACATTTTATTGTCAAAATACACATTCGTGAACTCCCGACTCTTTCTAAAAACAGGCTTACAACAGGTCTAACTTCTTGTTGGCGATATAGATCATCGCCTCGTCCACCGCTTGAGGCAACAGATCGCGGTTTGCCGACACCATAGATATTATCGACACCACATAGTTGTAAGACAGATTGTTGCGCGACGATATTATCTTGTAATAAAAATTACGTGTTATGTGGTCGGCCACCTCCGGATATCGCGAGTGTATCTCTTCGTTGAGTTGGTTGTAATCGTTGTAAAGTTTGGCATATTTGAGTATCGTTTCGGCGCGGCAGTCAAACATGGTGCCTCGCAGTTGTTCCGACGGAAACGAATAATGTATTGCGCTGAATGTGTTACGGCGTCTTTTGTATATGGTTTTTCTCCTTTTCATGACTGTTGTTTTAATTAATTTTATGCCTCACGCTCCGTTTTCGTGCGCATTCTGTGTGATATGCACCGAAAGCCACGAAACCATATACCTTAAAATCATTGGGCGTTGCGGCTTTATATTTTGTAAGTTTTTTGTCTCAGTCCTCCTGCTCCTCTTCTCTCTGTTGCTTTATGCGCGCCAAAAGCGACTCGGCGAACGGCATGGGGCAGCTTTCGAGATATTGCTCGAACGATATGTATCCCGAGTCGAGCATTCTCATCAGCATATCGTCATACAGCTGCCTGTAAACAGGAGTGTTTGTCGACCGCGTCAGCACCAGGTTGAAGTCGAGCATGCCGCTTACCGCCTCGGGGTCATACATCGACGCGGTGTTGCCGGCCCTCTCGCCGCCTGTGGCCAGATATCTCGGCTGACGGTAATATTGCACTATCACCCTCAGCAGCTTCTCGTCTCTTCGTCGGAACAGGTCTGTGAGTGTCTCGAACAACGAAGAGAGGTTGAGCTGCGAGTTGCCGGCCTGCTGCATATAGAGGCTCGACGGCGTACCTGCCGGTGTGGCCCTGCCCTGTATCGCCCCCGACACTCCCGACACCTGCTCTATGAGCTGCATCTGTGTCGACAGCATCTCCCATGCACCTATGGCGGTGCTGTTTTTATGTACCTGAAAGGGCACGTCTTTGGTGGCGTTGGGCCGGTACACTATCACACCGTTGGCCTTGACATACTCGGCGGCGAAATCGTCTATCGAATACCCGTCGGGTATCGCATTCTCAGGCACCATAAGCACCCCTTTGGCACTGCTTCCTATTATGAAGTCGAGCATTACAATCAGCCTGTTGATATACCGCTGCATGTCTATTATGTCAGACACCATGCCTCTGAAGCGCCCGTCTATCATGGGCATGGTGGCCATCACATAGGGGTGCTCGCCATGGTCGAATGGCGTGTCACGTTCTGACAGAAGTTCCCCGTAAGGCGTCACGAACGACACTATCCACCTGTGCTCATATCTTTTGTGACAGGCCACCTTGGCCACCGTCTCGGGGTCTAATCCCGCCTCTATGGCAATCTTGCGCCTGTGCTCGTTTTCGCGTACGGCCTCCGCCTCAAGTCCTTCGCCGCTCTCTTCGCTTCCGTCGGCATAGTCGTGAATATAATCGACCCACGCACCCTCTTTGTGCCATATCTCGAAAAGGCGGCACTTGCCGGCTTCCGGAGAGTTGAAGAACGACACGCTCTCACGATCGCCTGCCTCCGACACCGCCCCTCTGTCAAGAGATGCGGCGTAAAACTCCTTTATCTGCCTCTCCTGCTCAGGGGTCGATGCAAATGCGGCAACGAGTTCGCCCGGGGTGTAATCGTGTATCTGACCTATGAAGCGTATGTCGTCAAGCCGCGGATCTTCAAGGTCGGTGTTGAAAAAGAGTCTGTTGGTGTTTATGCACTCCACACGTCCGTCAGATATGCCTCTGCTGTCGGAATAACTGTAACGCACTTTCAGACAAGCCATTCCCGACAGTAACATCTCCTCGGCCACCACCATGTTCATCGTGCCTATCCTGTTTGCGTTATGGCACGCCTGAAGCGCGTTGGTGAGCATCTCGCCCAACACCGTGCCCTCCGAGCTTCGCGCCACCACCACCGGCTGCTGAGGCTCCGACAGCATCTGACCGCATATATTGCGCACATATTGCTGAATAAAGTTGTGTTTGAGGGGTATCTTGCCGCCGCGCGATATTATCCGCTCCTCTTTGACGTACGACCCCGGCTTTTCAGGGTCTTCCACATAGTCGCTCCACTGGTCGCCGCATCTGTAACGTATGTTACGTTCGCGCTCTCTTCTTATCGGCTCTGTGGCGATCCAATATTTCAGAGCCTCGTCGAGCAGAGCTTTGGGGTCGCTCTTGTACCTTGTCGTCGTGCTTGCGCACCGGTCGGCGGGACAGCCTCTTGCCGCCGTCTCTGTGGACGCAAGCCGTGTTATGTCAATGCCTCTAATCATATTGTGTATGTTAAAAAACGTTGTTGCTTTCTCTTTTCCCTGTTGTTGCAGGGATTGGTTCTTGGTTCAAACCCTCTGCACGTCTGCGAGTCCCTCTTGCTTTTTGTGGATATTCCATTGTCGGACCCGCTGCCGGCAAGAGCTTTTAAATATCCTAAGGACCCTGCTCCGATAGTCGTCGCTGTCTGTATGACTTCATGTCTGACCCTCCGCCATGGAAAATATCGTCTCTGAGGAAATATGTTTTCGGGGAAACCCGCTTGCCGACAGATCCGTGCCATGAGCCGCTTTTATCCTCCCGCCACCTGAATGCTTACTTGCCCATCTTGCTTAAAATCTTCTGCTTTAATTTGTAAGCGTTCGTTATGGCCACCTGAAAGGCCTCGTTGCGCTCCTCTTTGCTTTTGGCCTCTCTGTATTGGTCGAGCATGTCAAACTCACCTGCCAGCTCATACAGCTGGGTCATCTCCTCTCTGTAAATGGGCACCCTTTTGTTGTTGCTGTCAAGTATGTACGTCTCGGGTTTGCGAGAGCTGCCTTTATTGCCTGCCAATGCACTCTTGGTCGCCGCCGCCTCTCTGCTTCTTGCAGCCGTCTCGGCCAACTTTTGCCTGTGTGCGGCCTGCCTGTCGGCAATCTCCAGGCGGTTGCTCTCCCGTATTGCCGCCCTATAAGTGTTGCCCTCGTCACGCTTTATGCGATACATGCTCTCCAACACTCTGTCTTCAATCTGCTGCTGCCGCTTTTCTTTTCTTACCGCCTCGGCAAGGTTGGCTTTGCGGTAATCGTCAAACTCCTTGCGCATCTGACTGTCGTTTGTCGCTATCTGAATCTCAAAGTTTTGCGCTCTTTTTTTGTCGGGCAGGGCAGGGGAGCCTCCCCATGCCGCGGCGATGCCTCCGCCTATCACCGATGCCAACTGGCCGAATGCATCCATTGTTGCCGCCTGTGCCAGCTTGTCACGTTTGCGCGAGTAATCGGCAGTGTCGGGCGCCAATGCCAAAAGCGGATTTGTGCTCGTGCGTGTTGCGCCGTTGCCGTAATTTTCCACTGCGCGCCTGTAATCGTCGTCCGACTTTGTCGCCGCCTTTTCTGCGTTTTCCAAATATTCCGTCAGCTTTTCGCTTCTCTTTTTCGCCATCTTTTTATTTTTTAATCGTTTTTCCAAGCCCGTACATCGTGCCTGTGTCTCACTCCGGCATATACCCCCTCGCCACGGTCGGTCAAATCTCCGGCACCGACCTGTTGCGCCTCGGTATCTTAAGGGCATCATTACCCCACAGGTTGTTTATTGTGCCGCCTATTGATTGTGTTGCGGCCGTTATGTAATTACCTGGTGCCGATGTGTTGTCGCCTCGTCTTGCGGCCACATTCTGAGACAGGCTTATGTAACGCTCTCTGTCTCGCTCTTTTCGCTGACTGTCGGCCACCGCCAGCCGGCTCACCGTGTCGGCATAGTTACGGTTGAGCGCCGATGCCGTTGCCACTTTAGACTCTGCGGTGGCACCGTTCCTTATCAGGTTGTTGTTGATATGCTCGACCGCCTGTTTGTTTTGCCTGTGCAACAATGCAAGGGTCGCTTTGGCATTCTCGTTGTCCAAATAACTCTGACTCTGGCTTTTGCTGTACCATTCGTCGAGCGTGTTCTGCTCTTTGTCCAATGCCCGCTGACGCTTTTTCTTTCTTGCTCGCGTCACCAGTCCGCCGGCCAGAGAGCCCAATGCCTGCACCCCTGCACCGATAGCCAATCCTAACATAAAATCTCGTTTTAAAAGTTTGTGTCCCTTCTCCGACATCATGCAGCCGCTCTTGGTCGATATATCATACTCTGTTTCATTGTATCAATCGTTACGATAAAGGCTCCCCTGCTGTCGGATTTCATCCGTAAAGTTATGTATAAAATATGACAACAGTAAAACATTTTTTGTACAAATTATTACAATTTAAATTTGCTGCATAAAAAAATATCCGCCCCTAAATCTGTGAACTGCACATACCTTTGGTCTGTTTTTAGTGGTGGAAGTTTGTTTGAAAATTATGTGAAATTTTTTTGTCTTATAGTGGACGTATATCGTTTTTTTTGTCTCTTTTTACAAAAAAATCATGCTTTTGTTTCAGAGCTCCCGGCCATTGTAAAAACACCACATCCCCCCGAATAACACGATTACGCTTACTGATGAAAAATAAGAAAAAGTTCATTTCATCTGTCGAGGTGGTCAGAGACACCATCGCCAACACCATGTTGCGCATTGCCCAAACCGACCCGATAGATGTCAAAACACTCAAAGAGATGGCTGCGGTGCTTAAAGAGGTCGACAAGGTTGTACGCGATCACCACGAAGAGCCCGACACCGACAGAGGCATAGATTTTCTGGTACAATTAGGCAACGACGGTTTGATTTTAAAAGATTTTGAAGATGAAAAAAAGAACAAGAATTAGCGTGGAGTTACTCCCTGTCGACTCGGCCACCGTTCCGGTACACACAAGCAAGGGTGTTTGCCAAAGCCTTGTCAACATGCGCAAAGAGTATGGCCGGTGGTCGCCCGTCTCGCACTTTGAGACCCGCCTGCCGCTTGCCTCCACCGACGGTTACGACATACTCTATTATCACCCTGTCTTCACCGACGGAGGCGGTTATATCGCTCTTCGCGACGGAGCCTTAAGCTATTGCCGCATCGTCTCCGCCCGCCTTGTGCCGGTGGCCAAACTATGCGACAACAAGGGCACCCGCCCCACAGTCGGCTCTGTGGGCAACATACTTTTTATCTCTTGGATCAACGGCACCTCCGTTGTCGAGCAGCTCTTCCTTGCCCGCGACAACCGCTATGAGGCTGTCGATATGTCGCGCCTGCGCCCCGTCGGGGTCAATGTCTCGGCCGAATATTACATTCACGAAGAGACCAACGGCAGCGGCTTTATCCACATCGGCGACATCACCGACAATAAAGACGGCACCACCACACGCCAAATATCTCTTGCCGAGCACCTGGACAAGATTCACGATCATGGTTACATCACCGGGTCGCTCTATATGATCGTTGCCTATCGCATGGTCGACGGCACCCTCACCACCGGCGGACCCGCCATCATGATGCCTGTCGAGTATAACGACATGGATCTCATCTCCGGCGGCATACGCAGGTGGACAGACGGCTCGTCACGACGTTTCTTCATCACCATGAGCGGCGCCAAACTCACCGTCACGCTCACCCTGCCCGACGGTGCCGCCTCCAATCCGCTGTTACGCTCGGTCGCCATCTTCGCAACCGACTCCATACCCATATACGACGGCGACAAACTCACCGACGACAACTTCAACAGCCACTCTGTCGACGGCACCGGCAGCGACATATTCAGTTACGCTCCCCGCACCATCATGCTCTCTGAAGTGGCCTCGCAGACTGTCGAACGTCCATTTTATCTGCTCAAAGAGGTCGACATGTCAGGGTTCTCAGACGGCAAACATACGTTCACGGTTGGCCGTGACGATGTTAAAGATCTCATACACAATGAGCTTTACACCTCCGGATTCTCCACCCATTACACCGTCTCTTCAGGTATGTATCAATACAACAACCGCCTGCACCGTTACGACATAACCACTCGTCTGCACGACGGCTCGCCCATCCTGTGCACCGAAAGCACAATTGAGGTCAGGCGCGTGACCTATCACCGCCAAAACCTTTCGGGCATACGCCTGCTCACCGTTGTCACCCTCGATTGCGACGGCACAACCAAACGCGTAATATATGACGAGCCGGCCTATCTCTATTTCTCCAACGACGCCGTGGCACCCGGTAACGCTAATGACCGTTACATGCTGCATCACAACATGTTGAGCTATCCAGACAGCCGCGCATACGAGCTGTCGTTCCTGCTCAGCAACGGCAAAAAGGCCCGCACATTAGCCCGTTACAAGCTCACGCCATGTTACGAACACAACATCTCTTACTGGTGCTCGCTCACAGAGGTGTTGCTTCACCACACCCACGTGGTCAACCTCGGTCCCGGTCCCGATTACACCCTTTCGGAGCCTCTGCCAGCCAAAGACGACCTGTTGCACGAGCCTGGCAAGATGATCGTGTCATCATCCTCTAATCCACTTGTTTACGATCCTCTCCACACCTATCGTCTGGGCACAGGCACCTCTTTCTCCATCATGAAGGTCGAGGCGGCCGCCGGTGAGCTCACCCAGACACGTTACGGCGACTATCCCTTGCTTTTGTTCACCACGCAAGGCATCTTCGCAATGGAGCAGGGCAGTGACTCCATGCTTTACGTGCGTAACGTCAAAGTGGCAAACGACATATTGTCAGGCACATACGATACACTCTCCGTGCGCGGACTCGTCTTTTTTGTCACCGTGCGTGGCGTCATGGTGCTCGACGGACGCAAGGTGCTCAAGGTCTCCGAGTCTGTTGACCATCTTCTCATAGACGATTATCTAAAAGGCTCGCGTCTGTTTTATATTTCTGCCTATGAGGAGGTTATGTTGTTCAATCCCTCCTATCGACGTGCATACGTCTATGCCATAGGGGGCGGATGGACAGAGCGCGATTTCGATGCGACCCCCATTTCCGATTCGCTCTTTGTGTCATCCCGAGGCATATTATCGCTCGACGGACGCGAGAGCACCTCACCCTCCGACATGCTGACACCATCACTGCTCACCCGCCCCCTCACCTTGGGCACCGACGCTTTCAAGCACATCGACGTCTTCGCAGCCGCCATATCACCCCATCCCGACACCCGTTTTGTCATCACCCTTGAGGGCAGCAACAACCTCTCCGACTGGCATACTGTCGGCACCCTTATATCATCTCTGCGTATGCGTCACGCCAAAGCATCATGGCGCTATTACCGCATACGTCTCTCCGTCGACCCCTCATCGACTCACGGCATCGACATATCATCGTTCGACATCGAATATTACACCCGATTCACCCGCCACCTCCGCGCACAACGCTGATTTTTGCCGGCACTGCCGTATCGGCTTGCGGGAACTGCCGTTATTGTTTGCTGAAACTGCCTCACTTTTGTTTGCGGGAACTGCCTCCGGCGGCCCTTCCGGGGGAGGGGTCTCAGACCCCGTTTTGAGATATTGAGGAACAACTAAGGATAAAGTACAGATATGTCATAAATGTGTTTCGACATGCGTCTTACACATTTATGACATATCTGTTTTCGGCCCTGGGTCTTTGTGCCTGAATGATGTCAAAACATGGGCCATGACCGCTCGCGGAAAGGGTGCAGGAAGCAGGGCGGCAAGCAAAAGAGGAGCAATGACGGCAAAACATAAAGGGACGCCCCGCCAACATTAGCCCCTTT
>CAMRVW010000084.1 GCA_947054185.1 uncultured Rikenellaceae bacterium
GGGGTCCGTGACCCCTCCCCCGGAAGGGCCGCCGGAGGCAGTTTCAGCAAAATAACGGCAGTTCCTGCAAAATACGCCCCCGCCAAACTAACGTTACGACTTTATGTGATTGATAGCTTCTGTCACGAGGTCGTAAATGGGGTATATCATATAGTAATAGGCGTTATCCTCGAGGGGGGTGTTGCGAAGGATATATCCGTTGAGCAGACAACGTATCATCAGCTCTTCCGTGACACTTGTTATCTTGCCCTTGACGCCTTTGGCGCGTATGTAAGCGGTGAAATCGTCATATATGGCATTGCCATTTTCGGCTATAAACTCCTGTGCCTGCTTGAGGGTTTTTATCTGCGCCAACTCTTTGCGATGGCTGTCGGTATATCTCAGAGTGTAACTGAATATAAGACTGTTGACCGATATCTCGCGCATGGGGGTGCTCAGACGAGATGTGTCTATAGGCACGAAAATATCGGGTATGATACCGCCGCCACCATAGACCACCTTGCCTTTGGGGGTAAGATATTTGAGTGAATCGTTATGAGGTATGCTGTCGCTCGAGAAGAGCTCGTTGCGCAGGTATCGCTGCACGATGTCGTCGTCATACCTTTCGCCATGCTGATAAGGGCGTTGGATGCAACGTCCCGTGGGAGTGTAATAACGCGCTATGGTGAGGTTGAGGGCCGAGCCGTCGTCAAATTTTATCTGCTGTTGCACCAACCCTTTGCCGTATGAACGGCGGCCTATGATAGTGCCTATGTCATTGTCTTGCAATGCTCCGGCCACAATCTCGCTCGACGATGCCGACACCTCGTCTATCAGCAAGGCCACATCCATGCCTATCAACACGCCGTTACCGTCTGCCACCGTCTGCTCGCGACCGACAGCCTTGCCCTCGGTGTAAACGATAACGGAGCCGGCAGGCAAGAACTCGTTGGCTATGAGTATGGCCTGATCGAGGAATCCGCCGGTGTTGGCCGACAGGTCGAATATAAGGTGGGTCATGCCCTGTGCCTTGAGCTCTTTGACAGCCTTTACAAACTCTTCATGCGATGTGCGCGAGAACTGAAGGAGCTTGATGTAACCGATGTTCTCGTCGATCATGAACGCCGCCGAGAGGCTCTTGATGTTGATCTTGTCTCGCACGACATCGAATACCACCAACTTGTCGGCATCCTGACGTTCTATGCCCAACTTCACTTTTGTGCCACGCTCGCCGCGCAACATCTTGACGATGTCGTTTTGGGGTATTTTCTTGCCGGCCACGATGGAATCGTTGATGGTTATGATGCGGTCACCGGCTATTATGCCCACCTTTTCAGAGGGGCCGCCAAGCACTATATTCTGTATTATCACGGTGTCGGTGGCCATGTTGAAGACCACGCCTATGCCGTCGAAACGTCCCTCGAGATTCTCGTCGGTGGCTTTGGCCGTCACGGGAGGCAGATATACCGAGTGGGGGTCGAGCTTAGAGAGTATCTTGGGTATAAACTCCTCGGTGAGGGTGTCAACGTTTATCGAGTCGACATAATGCGAATCTATGAGCGACAATATAGAGCCTATCTTGCTTGTGGGCCTGTCGCGTCCTATTATGTTTATTGTCCGTCCGCCTTGTCCTCTGCTTCCGAAAAATATGCCTATGCCTATCCCGAGCGCCAAGGCCACGGCAATCATCAACGGAACGGCAACGCCTCTTTTGTTTGTCTGATTTGTCATTTTCAATCTGATTTTAAAGCCTTTAAAAGATCAACCCGTCACTTTCCCGCCGAACATACAAGCTCGGCCCCTCAAAAAGCGAGACAGGCCCGACTCTCTTTCTGCTCCTCTATAATAAATCGTATATTTTTTCCAATCCCACGCCGCGAGACCCTTTCACCAGCACCACCGAGTCTTTCACCGGATTGCGTTCCAGCTCTTTACGCAGAGCGTCGGTGTCGGGACAGAAAGTGCCTTTATCACCCGGTGCGATGCCGTCGAAGTTAGTGCCTATCAAATAGAAACATTTGATGTTACTCTTTTGCAACGCTTCGACCAGACGACGATGCTCGGCTGCTGAAAACTCGCCCAACTCATTCATCTGACCGGCAATGACCACCTTGTCGCCATCGCTCTGCACCAGACTTCTGAGCGCATTGTCAAAGCTGGAGGGGTTGGCGTTGTAACTGTCGGCTATTATGCGGTTGCCGTGTGCACTTGTCATCAGTTGCGAGCGGTTATTGTCGGGAATGTACGCCTCTATGCCCGTTACGGCAAGAGCCGTCTCTATGCCCAAACGCTTGCCTATCGCAATGGCCGCCAAGATGTTGTATTTATTGTAACTGCCCGTAAGATGAGTCTTTATGGGGCGATGAAAGTCGGGCAGCTTCACCGACAGGGTGCCGTCGGGCTCGTTTTCGCACTTGACGCCTCGCACCGAATATGTTATGCTCCGTATATTTATGCGAGACGCCACCATATCGGCCAACACCTTGTCTTCACCCAGATAGAAGAAGGTGCCGCCGCTCTTCCTCAGATAGTCGATAAGCTCGCCTTTGCCTTTCTTCACACCCTCAAAGCCGCCGAAGCCCTCTAAATGGGCATTGCCTATGTTGGTTATCACCCCCATGTCGGGCTCGGCTATCGCACAGAGGCTCTTGATCTCTCTCAGGTGCGACGCACCCATCTCTATGACAGCCACCTCGCAGTCAGCCGGCATGGCCAACAGTGTCAGCGGCACACCTATATGGTTGTTAAGGTTGCCCTTGGTGGCCCACACCCGCAGTTTCTGAGACACCACGGCGGCGGTCAGCTCCTTGGTGGTGGTCTTGCCGTTGCTGCCGGTCACAGCGATGACCTTGGGATTGACCTTGCGACGCCATATCAGAGCCATGCCCTGCAATGCCACAAGGGTGTCGCGCACAACGAATATGCGTCTGTCGCCGCTCTCGCCGTGCCACTCATTATGGGTGACAACATAGTCGGCACCGTCGTCGAGCGCCTGTATCACAAAGTCGTTGCCGTCGAAGTTGTCGCCCTTAAGGGCGATGAACATAACCTTGCGCCCCTCGCTCTTGTGTTGCGATATGGTGCGGCTGTCGGTGGTAAGGATGCAGTTGTCACCCTTTAGCCTGTCGACCAATATGTCGTATTCGCGTATCATCCTTATTTGCGTTGTTTTATGTCTTTGATACGTAATTGCGGTTTCACCTCGCCGCGGTAACTGTTCTCAACCACCGAGTAACAGATGTCGAACAAGCCGCCCTCGAGTATGTGAGAGGCATGACGCGCCTGCGAGAATGCTATCGCCGATATGGGCGATGTCGACCCGCCGCCTATGATATCCATCTTAAGGTGCTCCAACGACCCGCCCACACGTCTGCCATGGCCGTAATCGCACACCGAGTCGGTGCGGAAGGTGGGGGCAGGATTGCCGGGGCCGAAAGGCTGGAAACGGCTCAGTGTCTGTCGGAAATGAGGTGTTATGTCGTCAAGTGCCAGATATGAGTCTATCTCTATCTGCGGAACCAGCATCTCAGGGTCGATGTGCTCTTCGACGTATGCCTCGAAGCGACGCTTGAACTCGTCAAGGTTCTCGGGTTTCATGGTCATGCCGGCGGCATAGGTGTGACCGCCGAAATTTTCCATAAGGTCTGAACACGACTCTATGGCCTGATAGAGGTCGAAGCCGGGGACACTGCGCGCCGAACCCGTTATGAAGCCGTTAGACATGGTGAGCACCACCGTGGGACGGTAATATCTCTCTATCAGCCTTGAGGCCACTATGCCGACAACGCCTTTGATCCACTGAGGATTGTATATGACCGTGCACTTGCTCGTCTCATAGCCCGGTGTGCTCTCGACAATGCGGCGCGCCTCAGAGGTGATGGTGCGGTCTATCTCTTTGCGGTCGGTGTTGCAGGTGTCTATTATGTTGCCGTATTTGAGCGCTTTCTCTTCGGTGTTAGATATGAGCAGACGCACGGCATTGCCGCCCCCCGATATCACAGAGCCGTCTTCCGACTCAGACACCATGCGTCCGGCGGCATTGATGCGCGGACCTATCTTGAAAACTATCTCGTCGATGGTTATGCGGTGTTTCTCAAGCCCGCATATCTTGATTATGGAGCCGAGGCCCTTGCTCGGGTTGCTGTTGAGACGCTCGAGCCCGTAATGGGCCAATATCCTGTTCTCACCGGTGAGGGGCACTATGTCTGAGGCTATGGAGACCGCCACATAGTCGAGCAACGACTCCACCAGCGACTTGTCTATGCCATACCTGCGGGCATAAGCGTCAGAGAGCTTGTAACCGACACCGCAGCCCGACAGCTCCTTGAAGGGATATTCGCAGTCTGTGCGGCGGGGATCGAGCACAGCCACCGCACGTGGTATCTCGTCACCGGGCAGGTGGTGGTCGCAGATGATGAAGTCTATGCCCATGCTTGCGGCATAGTCAACCCTGTCTATGGCCTTGATGCCGCAGTCGAGCGCTATTATGAGGTTGACATTCTGGCTGGCGGCATAATCGATGCCGCGGGAAGAGATGCCGTAACCCTCGGTGTAACGGTCGGGAATATAGAACAAAAGATTTTTCGCCCCTATGGACGACAAAAAGGTGTATATCAACGCCACCGCGGTGGTGCCGTCAACATCGTAATCGCCATAGACCATCACCTTCTCGCCCTTCTCTATCGCCTCTCTGACGCGGATAACAGCACGATCCATATCCTTCATAAGGAAAGGGTCGTGCAACTCATCCAACAGGGGATTAAAAAACCTTTTGGCAGCCTCTAACGAGTCTATCCCCCTTTGTGTCAGCAGATTGGCCAGCACGGGCGGGATATTGAGCCCCGACGCCAAC
This sequence comes from uncultured Rikenellaceae bacterium, assembly GCA_947054185.1. Classification (GTDB taxonomy): domain Bacteria; phylum Bacteroidota; class Bacteroidia; order Bacteroidales; family Rikenellaceae; genus CASDZP01. The sequence goes on from CAMRVW010000084.1 coordinate 4,832, forward strand.
TCTTGTGTCTTCTCACTCGTGCTCTCACGAGAGAGAATCCACTTTTTTTCTGCTATCATATATGTTTTTTTATTTTTATTTCTCTCTCAATGCCGCCACCCATCTTCTTCCACAACGCCGCCACTCCCCTGCCGGCGGTCTTTTGCATCTTATGGTCACCGGCTTTTGTCGGCCACCGACCTTGTCGGGGCTGCGGCCCGGTTATCACCTTTGGCCACTGTCATTTGTCCGGCCCCCACGCGGCCTCTGTGTCAGCGGTTTCTTATGCCCCGAGGCTCTGACATTCCTCACGGCCTGTCATTGTCTCTGCGGCTCTTGCCTGTCACAAGGTCACTGTTATCGCCCGCCTTAACCGGCGGCTTTGTGCTCACGCATTGTCAGTCCACGACCACAGCGGCGTTATCGCACGGGCGATGATATCACGACCCCGAAGATGCGTTCCATCTGGCTGACGAAGCACTTTTTCACATCATCCATGGCGACGCTCCGGCCGCACATCTTCTCTATCGAGGTCACGCCGCGGTCGGTAAAACCGCACGGGTTGATGTATGTGAAGTATTTCAGGTCGGTGGCGACGTTGAGGGCCAGACCGTGCATGGTCACAAAGCCCGACGCCTTGACACCTATGGCGCATATCTTGTCGAGCGATGCGCCGACACGGCACCACACCCCCGTGGCTCCATCCGAGCGTTCGCCCTCTATGCCCCAATGGGCGATGGTGGCGATGACGGCCTCCTCGAGCCTGAAAATATAGTCACGCAGCCCCATTCCGAGCCGCTGCAAGTCAAATATAGGGTATGCCACCAACTGCCCGTATCCGTGAAAGGTGATGTCGCCGCCACGGTCGGTACGCCACAACGAGGCCCCTATCTTTTTGAGCATATCCCCGTCTATCAGCATGTTGTCGCTCTTGCCGTGCACCCCTAACGTGTAAACATTGGGATGCTCGCAAAGCACCAGCCTGCCGCCGCAGTCACGTTCGGCCTTAAGCCTGCCGAAGAGCTCTTTTTGAGCCTCCCATGCGGCGCCGTACTCTATGATGCCTTTGTCGTCGAGGTATATCTGTTCCATTATATATGGTAAGGAGTATTCTCCTTGCAATTTTCCAATTATCGTCCGCCACCTGTTTTTATTCAGCCTCCGGACTTTTATGCCACACTGCCATATCGCATCCTCTGCCTTACATCCACTGCCTCATTGCCACTGCATCCTCTTCGCTGTGCCATATTTACCTATCGTGCGGCGGGATGTTTTATTGTGCGTTTTCGCCCTTTGCACCGGCCAACGCCTGCTCGGCCATATATGACGACCGCACCATGGGAGCGCTGGCCACAAAGTCGAAGCCTATCTCTTCCGCCTCCTGCTTATATTGGGCGAATGTGTCGGGGTGTACATAACGTTTAAGCTCGTGATGCTCCAACGTGGGTTGCAGGTACTGGCCTATGGTCACAATAGAACACCCGGCATCGTGAAGATCGCGCAAGGTGGCCACCACCTCGTCGTCGCTCTCGCCCAGGCCCACCATAAGGCCGCTCTTGACCCTCGCGCCATGCTCTTTAAGATATCGCAGCACACCAAGAGACAGGTCATAACGCGCTCTCGACCGCACCTGCGGAGTAAGCCGCCTTACCGTCTCTATGTTATGCCCCACAATGTCGGCACCTGAGGCTATTATAACATCGAGCAACTCGGCCCGACCGTCGAAATCGGGCACCAGGAGCTCTATGGTGGTATTCGGATTATGCTTTTTGATGGCTCCGACCGTTTCGGCCCAGTGAGCCGCGCCGCCATCGGGCAGGTCGTCACGGTCGACAGACGTGATGACGCAATGTTTCAGTCCCAGGCGTTTTACCGACAGAGCGACACGTTCGGGCTCGTCTTTATCCAAGGCGGCAGGACGTCCGCTCTTGGTGGCGCAGAAACGACACGACCGCGTGCATATATCGCCGCATATCATGAATGTGGCGGTGCCGCGCGCCCAACACTCGCACTGGTTGGGACACCGGCCGCTGGTGCAGATGGTGTTCAAGAGGCCCTCTCGCACGACCGCACCGGTTTGGGCGTAACCTTTCGTGTGCGACAGGTTTACTTTCAGCCATTCCGGTTTGCGTAATATGCTTTTGCGATCCATGCGGGATATCCTTTAAAACGTTTTCTTGTCATCAGCGCAATACGCGCAAATTTCAATACCCGCAAAATTAAACAAAAAACTCCGATCTGGCAATGATGATTTAGTTTTTTGACGTTTTTTTTCGCAATGTCCGTTTGTCGCCTCTGGGCACTGGCATAAACAGGGGCATGTGCGGCGTACATTTCTCCTTTCCTATGTCCGGTGTATGTTTCGTCACTCTGCCCTATTTGGTTTGGTTTCACGTCCGTGACACAGACCTGTTTCAATCAGGTCAGGCTATGTTTCGACCGTCATTCAGGCTCAGCTTTTCGGGTATTGCAAAAAATTATTACATTTGCCTCATGAAAGTATTCGATAGTATAAACAGGGGTTTGTCGGTGGCGCACCGTTTTCTGATAAGGCAGGCCAAAAGGCTCTCCGAACGTCAGTTGATGGTCGTTATCGCATTCGTCGTGGGTGTGGTTGCCGCCATAGCCGCCTATATCTTCGAGTGGATTGTCGAGGAGATACGCACATGGCTCTCAGAGGTGGTCAACGCCGACAGTGTCAACCTGTTATATTTCGTAATGCCGGTGGTGGGCATTGTGCTGGTAACCATTTTCGTCAAATATATCGTCAAAGACGACATCAGCCACGGCGTCACGCGTGTGCTTTACGCCATAACCCACTCGGGTTCCAAGCTCAAGAGCCACAACACATACTCGTCGATAGTGGCAGGCGCCACCACCATAGCATTCGGCGGATCGGTCGGTCCCGAGGCCCCCATGGTGATGACGGGGGCGGCGGTCGGCTCCAACATCGGGCGTTTCTTCCGCATGAATTACCGCAACACCACCATCCTTTTGGGGTGCGGCACGGCGGCGGGGCTGGCGGCCATATTCAAGGCTCCCATAGCCGGCGTGATTTTCGTGCTCGAGGTGCTCATGCTCAACGTGACACTATTTTCAATAATACCGATACTGATAGCCGCAGTCACTAGCACCACCATAATATATTTTCTAAACGGCTTCGAGCCTCACTTTTCGGTCGGTTACGGCGACACCATACTGTCTATAGACAACATGCCATATTACATACTTTTAGGCATATTCTGCGGGCTTGTGTCGTACTATCTGATAGCCAGCTCGGGATATATAGAAAAGCATTTCAAGAAGATACCGTCGCAATATAAAAAATGGCTCGTCGGAGGCTCTGCACTCGGCCTGCTCATATTTCTGTTGCCACCCCTTTACGGCCAGGGTTACAACATAATAACCCTGCTAATAGACCGCGATACCAACAGTCTGTTCAACAATACCTTGTTTTACTCCCTGCGTGACAATGTGTGGGTGTTGCTGGCCTATCTGGCTGCCATAATAGGTTTCAAATCCATAGCCATGGCTTGCACAAATGCTGCCGGCGGCGTGGGCGGGGCATTTGCCCCCTCGCTTTTCGTGGGCGCATTTGCCGGTTATTTCTTCGCCACACTGCTCAACAGCATATTCGGGCTCGACTTACCAGTGGTGTCGTTCGTGCTCGTGGGCATGGCCGGGGTGATGTCGGGGGCCATGAACTCACCGCTTACCGCCGTCTTCCTGATAGCAGAGATAACAGGCGGGTACAGGCTGTTCGTGCCATTGATGTTAGTGTCGGCGATGGCTTTTGCCATTTGTTATTATTTCACCCCCTTTTCGGTATATACACGCGACCTGGTGATGAAAGGCGACATTACGGCACTGAGCTCGGAGCGCTCCATGCTCTTTCTCGACCTTGCCAATCTTGTGGAGGAGGACTTCTCGACAGTGCACGAAGACATGACCCTCGGCGACATGGTCGACGTGGTGGCCACATGCAAACGCAACATATTCCCCGTGGTTGACGAAGCGCGCCATTTGGTCGGGGTGGTAACACTCGACGACATACGCTCCGACATGTTCGACCGTTCGCTATACTCTCAGAACCATGTCTCCGATTACATGAGTCTTCCACCCGCGACCATAACCATGGACGACCCTGTGGGCGACGTACTCGACAAATTCGACCGTTCGGGTGCATGGAACCTGCCGGTGCTGACATCAGACGGACGCTATCAGGGCTTCGTGTCCAAAAGCAAGATATTTTCGGAATATCGCAGCGAGTTGGCTGCAAACGCATGAGACGAAACGGGCGGTTATGTTGCGGGACTCTTCCGTTTATTCTGCCGGGATTGCCGTTTTGATTTGACGGCACTGTCGTTTTTGTATGCGGGAACTGCTGTTATTGGTTTGCTTGCACTGCCCCCTTTATGTTTTGCGGGAACTGCCTCCGGCGGCCCTTCCGGGGGAGGGGTCACAGACCCCGCTTTGATATTTTTGGGGAACAACTAAAGAATAAATTACATCTGTTTTATACATATGTTTCGACATTCGTCTTACACATTTATAAAACAGACGTTTTTGGCCCTGAGGTTGAATGCCTAAAGGATGTCAAAACATGGGCTATGACCTATCGAGGAAAGGGTGCGGAGACAGGGCGAAATAAACGACATAACGGCAAACAAATGCCCACCGCATCACTAATATAAAAATGACGCTCACTCTCCAATCGGAAGTTTTTACTTCGCAGGGTTTAGCCGTATGACTTTATGGGCGATAGTATTTTGCCACGCATGCCTTTGTTCCGGCAGGGCGGCCGAGGCACGAGGCCGCAACGGGCCGCACCTCGCGGTGGGCAGAAAATCCCCCGCGGAGGCCCGTAACCCGCAGAGCAATATATAGCACAGAGACTTGGGGGCGGCGGTGAAGCACATCACCTCCCCGCCTTGCCACCGCAGGCTCGGCCCGAAGCTCATTCACGCCCAAAGGCACCTCCCCAACCAATCCAAGGTGCCGCCCGTCTGTATCACCCACCAC
>CAMRVW010000085.1 GCA_947054185.1 uncultured Rikenellaceae bacterium
GCCAATGCCACATCCAAGTTTACCCTTCGTGATGGTGTCATCTATGTAAGCCTCTCTTCAGCTGCGGCTGCGGCAGAACTTTTCGCTCGTCGAATGCAGGTGATGGCTTCACTTAATTCTGTTGCCGGTCAAAAAATGGTTCGTTTTATCCATATATCTTTAGGATAGTCTTTTTGAAATACTTAAAAATAATTAATTTCTAAATAAAATTATTATCTTGTTGGATATTCTTTTGTATCTTATTCCTTTGAGTTATTTTGATAACTTGTCTTGGTGTTTTGTATCAGTCGATTAATTTGTGAGTTAACTCATGAACATGAGTTTTATTAAAGAACATAAAGTTTAAAACAGCCAACACAATCACTTAAAAACCACCCACAAGCCAGTTATCTAAAACCCGCATAAACAGAGAGTTTCAGAATGTTTCACGTGGAACCTTAATAACCCTTCTTAAATACACTGTAAAATATAGGTGTTTTTTGTAGTGATGTGTGTGATTTTTTGATTTTGATTTTACTATGTTTCTTGGTTTTTTACTTAGAATTTGGTTGGGTTTGGTTGAAGTGTTGTGTTGTATTTTTTGTTTTGTTGTGTGTTATTGATGTTTCACGTGGAACATTAAAAAGTGGTTGATTGAGTGTGGTGTGTAATAAAAAGAAGAGGCTCATTAATATTAATGAGCCTCTTCTTTGGTGTCTATCTTGAGAAGTATACTAATAGGATGTTTATGTCGGATGGTGATACTCCTGGTATTCGTGATGCTTGTCCGAGAGTTTTTGGTTTTATTTTTGAGAGTTTTTGTCGGGCTTCGATTGTGATTGATTTTAATGTGTTGTAATCGAAGTCGTCGCGGATGCGTATGTTTTCTAATCGTTCAAGGCGTTCGGCTATGAGTTTTTCGCGTTCTATGTATCCCTTGTATTTTGTCAGTATGTTTACCTCTTCTATTGTTTCTTTGTTGTATTTGTGTTCGGTAATGAAGTTCTTGAGGGGGGGGAGTTGTTCTGTCAGTTGGTCGAGCGATATTTCGGCTCGTGATATTATGTCGATAAGCTTTCGTTTTTGGTTGATGGGTGAAGAGTTTACAGATGCGAGATAATTATTCACTTCTTCCGGAGATGCGCTGTAATCTTTAATGAACGATTGGAGTTGCTCTATTTTTTTTATCTTGTCGCGTACTATGTTCATGCGGTGTTCGTCGGCCAATCCTGCTTCATATCCTTTGCCGGTGAGTCTTATGTCGGCGTTGTCTCCACGTAAGAGTATGCGATATTCGGCACGGCTTGTAAACATGCGGTATGGTTCGTCGACACCCTTGGTTACCAGATCATCTATGAGCACTCCTATGTATGCCTCGTTGCGACGGAGTATGAATGGTTTGCGCCCGGTTAATGCCAGGTGTGCATTCATGCCGGCAATGAGACCTTGTGCCGCAGCTTCTTCATATCCGGTGGTGCCGTTTATTTGACCGGCAAAATAGAGTCCTTTTATTAATTTGGTCTCGAGTGTATGTTGCAGTTGTGTCGGTGGAAAGTAATCATATTCGATTGCATATCCGGGACGGAAGAGAGCTATGTTTTCAAAACCCTCTATTTTAGACAATGCCTCGAACTGAACCTGCCAAGGGAGCGATGAAGAGAATCCGTTGAGATAATATTCTATGGTGTCAGACCCTTCGGGCTCGAGGAAAAGTTGATGTTGCTCTTTGTCGCTGAAGGTGCGGAGCTTGTCTTCGATGCTGGGACAATAGCGTGGGCCGATGCCTGCAATGGTGCCGTTAAACAGAGGTGAGTCGTTGAATCCTTTGCGCAGGGTGTCGTGCACCCGAGGTGATGTATATGCTATGTAACAAGGGAGCTGTTTTTGTGTTGGAGCTGTTTCAGGCAAGAATGAAAATTTGTCAGGCTCTTCGTCACCATACTGTATTGTCAGCTTACTGAAATCGATGCTGCGTCCGTCTATGCGTGCGGGAGTACCTGTTTTCATGCGTCCAACCTCAAAACCCAACGATGCCAGTTGTGCACTCAGACCTAACGACGCCATCTCACCGATGCGTCCGCCCCGTGTCTGTGACCGTCCCACGTGTATCAATCCTTCCAAAAAGGTGCCCGCTGTGAGTATTACCGCAGATGCCTCGAATTTCATGCCCAGACGTGTCTGAACGCCTGTTATTTTATCTCCATCTATAGAGATGGCCGTTACGTCATCTTGCCATAGATTCAGGTTGTCGGTATGCTCTAACTCTCGTCTCCACAGACGCGAAAACAACTCTTTATCGCATTGTGCCCGCGGACTCCACATTGCAGCACCCTTAGAACGGTTCAGCATCCTGAATTGTATTGTGGAACGATCGGTTATTATACCCATCATGCCGCCAAGCGCATCTATTTCTCTGACAATCTGCCCCTTAGCGACCCCTCCCACAGCCGGATTACATGACATATTGGCATATTTTGTCATGTCCATAGTGATTAGAAGTGTCTCGGAACCCATTATTGCGGCGGCTCTTGCAGCTTCACAACCGGCATGTCCTCCGCCGACAACTATTACATCAAACTTTGTTTTCATTGTTTTTATTTTTCGCCCGAATAATGACTTTTTAAGGTATTTGGGCTATGTTTTAACTGTTTTGCAAATGTAATCAGTAATTTGGATAGTTTTTTGATAAATTGGCTTTTTAAGGGTCTTCGGTGTCTGGATTTTATTTTTATGCTGTGCGCAAAATTTGCTTTTTAAGGTGAGCCAATAGAGAGATCGCTTTTTTATATACGATGAAATGGTTGATTATGATGTTTTTACACCTGTATAAATATTATATATACTATTTTTTGGGTATTGAATATGGTAATTGATAAAAAATAGGCAGATATAGATATTATTTTTGATTTTTTTAATCATAAGCGGAGCTTACGAGGTGCAAAAACGATAAATAACAGCATTAAAAAGATAATCATAAAAACAAGAATCTCATTATTTGCAATGAAAACGACTGTAAAATTCATGTAAAAGTCATTTTTCTGATGTAATTTGCTTAAAATGGGTGAGAGTGCTCCTGGTAAATATTGTGTTTTGATTGGGAAGCAGGTAAAATATCATTAAAAAACAGACAAGAGAGAGCCTCGAATATTGAAATTTGCAAGAATAGGGGAGTGTCCGAGACCATGATTCGCCTATTACAAGAATTTCAAATTTTTGCAAATTTTGATGGAAACCGGAGCCTCAGACAGAAATTAACATGAAAAAAAGGGTGTGAAACTCAAATTCAAGCGTTGAGATCAGCTCCAAATCTAATAACCGACCTTCTCCGAGCGCACCTGTTCATAACCGTAAGATAATTCCCGAGACAGACGGTTACCCTTCTGTAAGTTACCAAAGCCGCAACAGCACCCGGATGCAAAACATCTCCTGTCATCGAATTACCTTACTTACAATCTCTGAAAATCATATATTATACGAGCACAAATTGTAAAACCTGTAAAAAATGCACTCCCCATGCCATTATTTTTCAACAGATTCCATCGTGGTCGATTACGACAGAAACAAAGCACATGAGTGATGTATGCAGAATCGCCTTTTTGAGGCATAAAAAAAGTCTCTTAAACAAGAGACTTTTTAATGACAACCGTTGCAGGGTGTGAATGATGCCGTTATCAGTTAAAAAAACGGCTATTTAAGCACTTAAATCACTTTTCAGACATAGATACAAGCAGTGCGAGATATTCGTCTTCTTTCGACCTCATGACGGCTTTTTCCTCTTCCTGCTTGTCGCCATATCCCAACAGGTGGAGCACCCCGTGCACAATCACCCTTTTTAATTCGTTTTCAAAGCCTGTTTTGAATGTTTCCCCGTTTTCGCGTACGTTATCGACACTTATTATCAGATCGCCCGAAATAAGCCTTTTTTTGCCTTTTTCAAGGCAGTAATCGAATGTGATGATATCGGTGAAATAGTCGTGGTCGAGAAATTGGCGGTTGGTCTGCAACACATATTGGTCAGAACAAAATACGACAGATATGTCGCCGAGAGTTCCTCCCTCCGCCTCGATGACCTTTTTCAGCCATGCGGATGTGAGACGTTTTTTCCCATATTCGAAACCCTCTTTTACGGTGTGATATGTGATTGCCATGATTTTTTGATTTGCGGTTTGAAAATTAGGTTATACGTGTTCGACTTTTTGAAAATTCCGGTTGGAGCGTTCAAATTTTCGCCCGGGAAATTTTATTCAAAGGAACAAAAAAAATCGTAAAAAAGTAAACAGCAACGTTCCTATTTTTTTGAAAACAGTCGTGAGTAATCCTAAAAAACGGATCTGAGAAAATAGGTTTTTAAGTGAAAATATATGGCGTTGTTTCGTCTCGAAAACAGGGACGATTTCAACCCTTATTCCTGGAAAAATTCGGTTGACAAAGAGTAAATTTTAATGAAAAACAAATGCCTTTTTAAGGGAGGTGCGGGTTTGGTCGGAGCTCTCCGGAATCTGTTTTTATGACTCTTGTTTATGTCTTTTCAAGTGTGGTTTCAGCGGGTAAAAATAGGTTGGTTGAATTGACTTTTTAAGGAAAGTGGAGGGGTTTGTTTTTTGGGAAAAACATGTCGGAAAAAAGCGATTTTTTACTCTGAAAAGAGGATGTTTTTTGCTGCTTCAGAGCCGGAAAAAGGGCAAATTCCTATAAAATACGAAAAAAAGCGTTTATTTTTTTGCTCTCACAATTTAAAATAATGTGCTTATTTTTTATTTTAAATTAAAGCTCGAATGAAAATAACGTTAATTATTAACCAAATCCCCATTTTTCCCCTTTAGTGAGATATTTTTGGTTTTTATGATATTACGCATCCTTTTTTGGAATAATTTTCGGACAAAAACCCTTTTTATGCCGGTGAAAATTTTGAAGAAAGAGGCTCCGTTTTTTACTCAAAAACGGGGTATCGCTTCGCTAAAAAACAGCTTTGGGCAAGAGGAGAAAAATACCCTTTTCAAGGGTCAAAACAGGGTCGGTTTCGAGGCTTTTTCAGGAGCTGTTTTCAAACTCCTTTTTTGTGATTTCATCTAAAAAACGGTGTCGGGTCAATTGAGATTTTTGATGTAAAAAGCGAGGTGTCTTGTTCGAAAATAGTCCCATGTTTTTGCCGTCGGAACAGCTCTCTTTTTCTATAAAAAAACGAGTGCGCGGAAGACTTTGATTTTGGAGAAAAACAACAAACCTTCACGCTTATTTTCAAAAAAACATGTGAAAAGTTTCCACTTTTTTTCCGGAAAACCATCTCCCGCAAGAGTGCTTCAATGAATTATCATGATTATAAAACTTCAGACTGATTATCGGATAGGCTTTTGCTTGTATGAAGGCAAATCACCGGTGCCGAGGTATAAATCACGGTTAACAGACAATAACACAGATCATTAACGCCTCAAATAGGCTTGCCGATAATAGTCAAGGCAGAAAATGTGACGTTGCAATATCCTTAAAATCACCGATATAGCTTCAGAAAGGCTATGCTCCAATCGGTAAAAATTGAAGACAGTCGGTAAAATTACTTGACAAACCAAGGAGCCGGATTGATTGGGGTGGTCTCTTTCCAAAGCTCGAAGTGGAGGGTATTTTCCGATGATATGGTGCCGATGTTCTGACCTGCCGTTACCTTGTCGCCTGCTTTGACGAATGCTTTGGAGAGGTTGGAGAATACGGTGATGTAACTGCCATGGCGCACCATTACCGTGGTGCCCATGCCTTGAAGTATGAACACCTTGGTGACCTGACCCGCAAACACGGCCCGTGCATTGCTCGACGATTTGGCCGTGAACGTGACTCCTTTGTTGTCTATCTTGAGCGTTGGCTGGAGAGGGTGGGGATGAATGCCGAAAAATTCGGTTATTACGCCTCCTGCGACCGGATATGGCAGTTTGCCCTTGGCGGCGGTGAAATTGCCCGTCAATTTGGCTAAAGCGGCGTTGCTCACATTGCCGGCAGCATCTTTGCGAGCCTGTTCTTCGATTATTTTACGTATCTCTTTTTGCAGCCGTTCTATCGTGTTGCGGTTTTTGGCGATGGACGAGCCTATGTTTTTCTCCTCCTTGCGCAACGATTCTATCTCTTTGCGGTAACCGGCCTCCTCTTCGGCCAGCTTGGCCATCTCCTGGTTGCGGGCCTCGAGGGTTTCGGCAAGCTCTTTTTCGCGTCGGTGAAGCCGGTTGGTCTCTTGCGATATACGCTCGCTGGTGTGTGTTATCTCGGCGCCCTTGATACGGCGTATCTCCATATGGCGACGCAGATAGGCCGCACGACGGGTCATCTCGCCGAAGTCTTTGGCAAGGAAGATGAAAGTGACGTAATTGCCTGTCTTGTACTCCTTATAGGCGGTGACGGCAATGGCTGCGTACTCTTTTTTGAGGCGTGATAGGTTGCGCGACAGTGTGTCGAGGCTTTTGTTGTTTTGCGATATGTCGTTGCGTATTATTTGGGCCTGACCGTCCAACGACTCTATGATGCTTTTGCGGTTTTTGATGTTACTGCCCACCAAGGCCAGGTTGGAGAGGCTGCTTTTCTGTCTGTTTTTGTTGTCTTTGAGAAGTTCGTTGCTCTTTTTGATCTCGGCCTCTGCATGGGCTATGTTTTTCTTCAATGCGTCGACGGTCTGCCCCTGAGCAGAGAGACAGACCGCAACGAGAGCTATTGTGAGCAGATAACGCAATGTCAGTATATTGCTTCGAATTGTTGAAGGAATCGAATGTCGTTCTCGAAATAGAGGCGCAGGTCTTTAACCCCGTATTTGAGCATGGCGATGCGTTCGACACCCATGCCGAATGCAAAGCCGGAATATTTGTGCGAATCGATGCCGCATGCCTCCAGCACATTGGGGTCGACCATGCCGCAGCCCATTATCTCGAGCCAGCCTGTGCCCTTACACACGTTACACCCCTTGCCGCCACACAGGTTGCACGACACGTCAACCTCGGCAGAGGGTTCTGTGAAGGGGAAGTAAGAGGGACGCATCCTGATGGTTGCGTCTTCGCCGAACATCTCTTTGGCGAAATAGAGTATGGTCTGTTTGAGGTCGGCAAACGATACTCCCTCGTCTATATACAGACCTTCAACCTGATGGAATATGCAGTGCGCGCGGTATGATATCGCCTCGTTGCGGAAGACACGGCCGGGGCACACGACCCTGATGGGAGGGCGCCTGTTTTGCATTACCCGCACCTGTATGGAGCTGGTGTGGGTGCGCAGAAGTATGTCGGGCTCTTTTTCGACGAAAAAGGTGTCTTGCATGTCGCGTGCCGGATGCTCGGGAGGGAAATTGAGCGCCGAGAAGACATGCCAGTCATCCTCTATCTCGGGTCCGTCGGCCGTGGTGAAGCCAAGACGTGAAAAGATGTTCACTATCTGATTTTTGACCAGTGAGATAGGGTGGCGAGTGCCTATGTGGCGTTCGGTGGCCGGCCGTGTCATGTCAATGGCATTTTCGGTTCCGTCGCCTAAACTGTCGAGACTCTCTTTCAGTTCGTTGATTTTGGCCACAGCTTTGTTTTTAAGATCGTTGATGGCCTTGCCTATCTCGCGTTTCTGCTCGCCTGAGAGGGTCTTGAACTCCTCGAAAAGAGCGGTGAGCTCTCCTTTTTTACCCAAAAGCTTTATTCTGAACTCTTCGACTTCGTTTATGGTGGCAGGCTTGAACTGGCCGACCTTTTTCAGAAGATTCTCAATCTTATTCTGCATGGTATTGTCTGTAATATTTTTTTGTTTCTTCTGCGCTCAGGCGTTTTACACTGGTGCCTGTTATTATTATGTCTTCAACGGGACGGTCGTTTGCGTCGGTCGGGGTTGAGGCAATGGCGTCGACCACATCCATGCCCTTTGTCACGTATCCGAAAACGGTATATGCCCCGTCGAGGTGAGGGGTGCCGCCTTCATTGACGTAAAGACGACGTACTGAGTCGGAGTATGTGCCGCGGGCATTGTCCAACATTTTGTCTGTCACCTTATTGCCTCCGTGTACTATATAGAAGTGAGAGCCTGACGACAGCCTCTCCGGATTGACGGCGTCACCCTCACGGGCTGCACCGACGGCCCCTCGTATGTGGTAAAGGCCATCTTTTATCTCGGGCCTCACTTTGTCGCCACCTTCGCCATCACCTAAAGAGACACCTGCGGCAGCCCCTTTGGACTGCGGGTCGCCAGTTTGTATGACGAACGATTCTATCACCCGGTGAAAGAGCAACGAGTCATAGAACCCATTGCGGCACATGTCCGCGAAGTTGTCGCGATGGTTTGGGGTTTCGTTGAAGAGTATTATCTCTATGTCGCCTTTATTGGTGGCAATGGTGGCCGAGAGAGCCTCGTCGGAAGCGTTTCTAGCGCATGATGCCGCCAATGACAACATAACAGCCGCCAAAAAGGCCCGGTAATATACTTTCATGTCGCGATGTGTATCTGTTAGATTTTACAAAAATAAGCAATATTGATGAAAAAGCGACCAAACATACGAAAAATATCGATTTGTGAGAACTGCCGTTGTTTGCGGGGGACTGCCATTTATTTTGCTGTCACTGCCTCCGGCGGCCCTTCCGGGGGAGGGGTCACAGACCCCGTTTTGATATTTTTGAGGAACAACTAAGGTGGAATTACGGATATGTCATAAATATGTTTCGACATGCGTCTTACACATTTATGACATATCCGTTTTTGGCCCTGGATGTTGAGACCTGAATTATATTCAAACATGGGCCATGACCGCTTCGCAGAAGAAGAGTGCAAGAGCAATGTGGCAAACATAAATGTAAGAGTTCGGCAAGGCATAACGGGCAGACACCAACACTTGCCGAATCCCCAACTTTCGCGTCTCACGGTTCTTATCTCAACAGGCTTGGTGCGGGCAGAACTCTTGTCTCCTTGCGACTTTTGATATCGAGACTATTTTGTCGCGAGGTTTTACTCTGCATGTCTTGTCTGCATGTTTTGGCCCGACTGTTTTTGTGTATCGCAGTTTTGCCGCAGACTTCCGAAGCCGGCAGTGCGGCGAAACAAAAATATTCGTTATTCCAGCATATTTCTGTTCCGGCAGGGCGGTCGAAGAATGAGGCCGCAACGGGCCGACCCTCCCCCCGGGAGGCCCGTAACCCGCAGAGCAATATTATATCCGCAGCGACTAAATCCCGTTCACCCCTCCCATGCTCCTCACGCCTTGGTCCCCAGGCTCGGCCCGAAGCTCCTCCACGCCAAAGTCACGGCACCCCAACCAATCCAAGGCGCCGCCAGTCTCTTTCACCCACCACGCCCGAACATCATCACGCTCCCGACCTCCTCCACGTGCGGCCGACCTGCGGTCGGCCCACACCGCGCCTGCCGGGGCGGACTGAGTGTAACGAAACCGCACACTTTTCCTTATACCCGACACACGAAGTGTGACGTAAGCACAAATTCCTTATTCCGGGCTGAGGAACGAAAGCCCGAGCGGCCCGGAGCCTCCGCCAACGGAGGGCCGCACTCCGATAAGCAATATATACCGTGGTGAATTAGGGGTGGAAGTGAATCGCCTGACTTTCCCGCCTCTGCCCTCCGCAGGCTCCGTCCCGCTCTCCGTAACGCAAAAGCACGCGGAAACTATCAAAAAAGTGTCCGTGACACCCAAAGAACTAAAGTATTAATATTTAGCGGACACAACGACACTAAAACCGTAACGCTTATTGTCGTTAGTCACGCGCAAATCACTGCTAATGAAGTACAGGTGGTACGCATAGCCAGAACTAGACGCGTACGCAACTGACGACCAATACTCGCCGGCCTGACCCGCACTGTACAACGTACCGT
>CAMRVW010000086.1 GCA_947054185.1 uncultured Rikenellaceae bacterium
CTCAAATTTTTATTTATTTTCCTCCAAAGTTACTATTTTTTTTGAGAAAAGCACCCGACAGGCTCGTTTTTTTATATCCGCCACCCGTCCGTCGGCCCGTCACTCCCGGCCATAAAACCGTTTCATCGACAAAAAAGCCCCGTTCGTCTAAAACATACCTTATATATAATATATATGCTTACCTTTGTTGCAAGATAAAAACAACCGACAATGAAAATCACATCCAAAACGATCGTCCTGACACTCATTGCCACCCTTATGAGCACCCTGTCATGGGCTCAGGGGGTCACACTGCGCGGCAAGGTCATAGACGCTTCCGACAACAGCCCTCTTATCGGTGCCACCGTCATCGCCTCAGGCAGCTCTCGCGGCGCCATCACCGGCGAGGGCGGCTCTTTCACACTCAGCGGCCTCAAAAAGGGCGTGGCAACCAAAATAGAGATTTCATACCTCGGTTACAGCGACGCCACCATAGAGGTGACGCTCACCAAAGGCGACACCCAATACCCCACCGCCATAGCCCTCAAGCCCGAAAGCATCAACGCCGGCGAGGTGGTGGTCACCGGTCGCGCCCCCATAGCCAAACAGATGGGCGACACCATACAGTTCAATGCCGACGCCTTCAAGGTACAACCCGACGCCACCGCCGCCGACCTGGTGGCCAAGATGCCGGGCATGACCGTGGGTAACGACGGCACCCCCACCCATGGCGGCGAGACCGTCACCCGCATCACCGTCGACGGCAAGACCTTCTTCCGCGACGACCCCGCCACCGCCCTGGCATCACTGCCCGCCGACGCCATCGAGAGCATACAGGTGCTCGAAGAGAAGAGCGACGACGCCAAATTCTCGGGCATCGACGACGGCGAACGCACCAAGAAGATAAACATCGTCACCAAAGCCAAACGCAAGAAGAACTTCTTCGGCGACTATCTCATCGGTTACGGCACCGACAACCACTATAACGTCAAGACCAAGACCAACATCTTTTACGACAAACACCGCCTCACCATAGGCTTCGGCCTCAACGACATCAACCAGTCGGCCACCTCAGGCGGACGCTTCTATGGCGGTTTCGGCCAGAGCGGCCTTCAGTCGGCTGCCGGCGTGATACTCAATTACTCGGGCGAGTTCAAAGACAAGAACGGCCACAAGACCGAAGCCGGCGTCGATTACATATTCAACCACAAAAACAACAACAACATCACATCGCTGGAGCGCATATACAGCCCCACGTCGGCATACACCGAGCGCATATACACCGAAGATTACGCCGGCCGCACCAAAACCTTCTTCCACATGCTGCGCTCCAACATAGAGAGCGAGCTGGGCGACAAAGACCGCATCATCTTCCGTCCCTATTTCCGTTACAACACCACCGACAGCCACCGCATCACCGAGATGCTCAACATACAGGACGGCCTGACCACCAACAGCGCCCTTACCGATAACGGCTCCGACAACACAGACTGGCGCGTGGGCGGCAACCTCAACTGGATGCACATACTGGCACCGCGCCACACCCTCTCCATGAGCGCCAACTTCAACGTGGGACAAGACAACACCACCCAGATAATCGACGGCTTCAACAGTTTCTATCGCAAGGAAGAGCTCATCGACTCGCTCATCAACCAATACTCCGGCGCGTCCGATGTCGACAACTCCGTCGGCGGCCGCATCTCATACACCTATAAGCTCACCGACCACTCATCGGTCATGGCCGCCTATAACGTGTCTTACAACTGGGACGACTATGACAAGAAGACCTATATATACGACCCCACAACCGGCCTTTACGAAGACCTCGAGGCATCGCTCTCCAACGTCTTCACGCGCAACTATCTCAACAACACCGCCGGCTTCGGTTACAACTATAACATCAAAGACAAGATAACCATCAACATCACGGCCAACTATCGCAATTCGTCGCTAAAGAGCCGTTATACCTATCCCGACACCGACAATTACGATTACTCGTTCAACAGCATCGTCGCCAACGCCGGGCTCGACTATTACTTCAGCAAGAGCAAACGCCTGCGCCTGTTCTATCGCGGACGCCCCGGCCTGCCCTCCATGAGCCAGCTGCAAGAGGTCGTCGACAACTCCAACCCCCTGCTGGTGACCATGGGTAACCCCGCCCTCAAGCAGAGTTACACCAACAACATACACCTGTCATACCACAACACCAACACCGACAAGTCCAGCACCATGTTCGTGCTGGCCCGCTTCAGCTCAACCACCAACAGCTTTGCCAACGACACCCGCATACTCACCGCCGACGAGGTGATAGGCGGCGTGAGCCTGCAAAAAGGAGCCCAGCTCTCAACCCCCGTCAACATCAACGGACAGTGGAGCTTCAACACCTTCTTCAATTACTCGACGGCCCTGCCCCGCCTCAAGAGCAACATCGACGTGGGCGTCGAATATGGCCTCTCACGCACCCCCTCCATCTATGATGGCATACGCAGCCACAGCCGCAACAACAGCGGCGGCCTCTTTGCAGCCCTCACCAGCAACATATCGTCCGCCCTCGACTTCACCCTCTCGTCACGCACCGGGGTCACATACTCCACCGGCAACCGCAACACCGGCAGCCGCACATACCTCAACGAGAGCGTGGGCGTACGCCTCAACTGGATCATAGCCAAAGGCTTCTTCCTCAACACCGATTATTCGTTCAACCTCAACTGGTACTCCACCGGCGGACAAAACAACAACTATAACCTGCTCAACGCCGGCATTGGCAAGAAGTTCCTCAAAAAGCAAAACGCCGAGGTGCGCCTTAGCGCCTTCGACCTGCTCAACCAAGGCCGCAGCATCTCTTACAGCGTCAACGACACATACACCCAAAACAGCGTGTCAAACATACTCAAACGCTATTTCATGGTCTCGTTCAGTTACAAGTTCAACACCATGAGCTCAGGCAGCCAAGGCTCGCCGGGAGGCGACAGACGCCCGGCAGGCCCCCCTCACGGCGGACGCCCGCCCATGATGAGATAATGGCTCGCCCCCTGCACGGGCCCGACAATAACATGAATTACAGCCGTGAGACCACAACATCACGGCTGTTTTTCCCCAAGACCATATCACCCGAAACGGCAATTTAACCAAACATGCCACACTATGAATGCCCAACGCCTCAAAGACCGCATCACCGAACGGTTAGACCCCAAAGTGAAAAACATAATCATACACATAGCATCATGGCTGGTCGTGCTCGTCTTCACATTGGTCAATATAGACGACCTCAGCATCAACCCATACCACGTCAAGTTCAAACTGCCGCTGTGGATCATATGCCTTGTTGTCTTTTACGTCAACTATCTGATACTGATACCGCGCCTTATGACACGCAGGCGCACCCTCTATACCGTATGCTCGCTCTTTCTCATATACGTGTCGTTCGCCTCTTATAACACACACATACAATGCATCATAAAGCAGGAACACTCCCAACACGCCCCGTCTCAACCCGACCCGCACAAATCGTCGCACGACAGCCGGATACTCCGCAGTTACAACCCCCTGGCCCGCAGAAACCAGCCCGCCATATACCGCCTGTTGCTGGTATATGTGGTGAGCATACTCTTCGGACTCACCAAACGATGGAAAGAGGAGGAACAACGACGCAAGGAGATAGAACGCGAACACATCGCCTCGGAACTCAACTATCTCAAGGCCCAGATCAATCCCCACTTCCTCTTCAATGCCCTCAACTCCATATACTCGCTCACCATACCCCACTCCGACAAGGCCTCCAACGCCGTGCTCAAACTGTCGGCCATACTCCGATACATGCTCTATGAGACCGATCGCCGCAGCGTCAGCCTCTCTGACGAGCTGTCGGTAATAGAAAACTATCTGGGACTGCAACAGCTGCGACTCACCGACAAAACCTCCCTATCCTTTGTCAAGAGCGGCAACACAGACCATTACCGCATAGAGCCTCTGTTGCTCATACCTCTAATAGAAAACGCATTCAAACACGGTGTCGACTCCTCGGAACCATCGTATATCAACATCACCATAACCATAACCGACGGACACCTTGTAATGGAAGTGACCAACAAGATAGTGGGCATACAAAAAAATGCCGGCTCCCCCGGCGGATTAGGCATCAAGAACATACGCCGACGCTTGGAGCTGCTGTATCCCGGCCGTCACACCCTCCTGGCAAACGAATCTGAGGGAATATTCCGCGTACGACTCTCCATACCCCTGAGCAACGACCGCCCGACAACCTGACCACAGCCATTTTCCCGCATGACGACAAATACCGAATTATTTTCGTAAATTTACAGCCAGATACTTAATCCCGATACGATGAATTGTTTAGCCGTCGACGACGAACCTTTGGCACTCGACATAATAACCGCTTTTTGCGACAAGATACCGTTCATCACAAGCCTTGCCACATGCTCAAGCGGTGTTGAGGCCATAGGCATATTGGAGCAGACGTCTGTCGACCTGTTGTTCTTGGACATCAACATGCCGCACATAACGGGTCTGGAGCTGGCTTCGCTGTTGCGCAACCCGCCAATCATGATATTCACCACCGCCTATCAGGATCACGCCCTCGAAGGCTTCAACCTCTCGGCGACAGACTATCTTGTCAAGCCATTCTCTTTCGAGCGTTTCCTCAAAGCCACCACCCGCGCATACGAGCTTTACACACTGCGCAACACCGCCCCACGCCCCGCCGACGACTATGTCATAGTGAAGGTCGACCATGCCAATGTCAAAATAACATTCGACGACATAATATTCGTCGAAGGGCTCAAAGACTATGTCAAGATATACAGCCCTCACAAAAATTACGTCACCAAAAACACCATGAAGAACGTCTCCGAACGTCTCCCCGCCTCTTCTTTCATGCGCATACACAAATCTTATATCGTCAACATCAACCGCATAGAGTCGTTCGAAAACAACCACGTCAAAATAGCAGGACAAAACATTCCCCTCGGCGGCGGTTACAAAGACGACTTCATTGCATTCCTCGACAGCAAAAAACTATGAGGCCTTATGTGCTGAAACTGCCGTTTTGTGCTTGCCGGAACTGCCCCGTTTATGTTGCTGGCACTGCCTCCGGCGGCCCTTCAGGGGGAGAGGTCACAGACCCCGTTTTGAGAGGTTTGAGGAACAACTAAGGATAAAGGTACGAAAGTTCCCAATAAAGATTACGCAGTCTGTCGACGTGCGAATCTTTATTGGGAACTTTCGTTTTCTGGCCCTAAGAGGTGGTGCCTGAAGCATGTCAAACAGGGACATGACCGCCAGGCGGGATGGATGCGGAAGCAATCGGAAAGCAAAAGAGGCAGGGCGGCAAGCATAAACGGAAGTTCGGCAAAGCATGACGGGGCGCCCGCCCAACATTAGCCACTTTAGTCCCGACAAGGCAGTCTTAGAGAAACGAACACCGCACAACAATTCCTTACTCCCGACACTCGAAGTGTGAAGTAAACACAAACTCCTTGTGTCCGGGCTGAGGTACGATAGCCCGAGCGGCCCGGAGCCTCCGCCAACGGAGGGCCGCAAGCCCGCACAGTAATATATGGCCAGTGATTGAGGCACACCCGTTAAGCCCATTACCTCCCCGCCTTTGCCCTCCGCAGGCCCCGTGACGCTCTCCATCACGCAAAAGTCACGTTCCCCAACCAACCCAAGCTGCCGCCCGTCTCTCTCACCCTCCACGCGCGAACTTCATCACGCCCTCGACCTCCACGCCGATGAGGCCGACCTGCGGTCGGCCCACTCTCCGTCGTGCTTTACGTGACGTTGTGTTTTGTTGCGGTGCATCCGTTTTGGCGCTTCCTGTATTGCCTTCGCCCCTTTCCGCGAGGATCATGGCCCATGTTTTGACATCACTTAGGCCATAACACTAAGGTCTGAAAACGAAAATATGATATAAAGGTGTAAGACGCATGTCGAAACACCTTTATATCATATTTTCGTACTTATCCATTAGTTGTTCCTCAATATCTCAAAACGGGGTCCATGACCCCTCCCCCGGAAGGGCCGTCGGAGGCAGTTCCAGTAAAAACGGCAGCGCCCGCAAACCAAAAACAGCACTTTCCGCAAATCAAATGGTCAGTTACGGCAAACAAAAACGTCAGTCCCGCAAATAAAACGTTATGGTTTGGAGAAATAATCGTACCTTTGCGTTAAAGTATTTGTTTGTTGGCCTGATGGGGCATAAAAACAGTTTGTAAAGTGGAAAGAATCATATCGCCGTCGTTTCTTTCGGCCGATTTTGCCAATTTGGAGGCAGAGACACATATGATAAACGAGTCGAGGGCCGAGTGGATACACCTCGATGTTATGGATGGGCGTTTTGTGCCCAATATAACATTCGGTTTCGATGTCATAAAGGCCATAAGGCGTCACACCGACAAGGTGTTGGATGTGCATCTTATGATAGCCGAGCCTGAAAGGTATGTCGAGCAGTTCGCTCTTGCTGGTGCCGATTATATCACGGTTCATGCCGAGGCGGCCACCCATCTGCACCGCATATTGCAGACGGTTGCAGGCTGTGGCAAGAGGTGCGGTGTGGCTCTTAACCCGGCGACGCCCGTATGTGCAGTCGAGGAGGTGATGGAGATGGTCGATATGGTGCTTGTGATGTCTGTCAACCCGGGGTTTGCATCGCAGAAGTTCATTCCTTCGAGCGTCGATAAGGTGAGAAGACTGAGGAAGATGGCCGCCGGCCGCGATGTGCTTATAGAGGTGGACGGGGGGGTCTCTGCCGATAATGCGGGCATGCTTTTCGATGCCGGCGCCGATGTGCTGGTGGCCGGGAGCGCGGTGTTTAAGGCGCAAGATCCCAAGGCGGCGATAGCCGGGCTGTTGGAGTGCCGATAGAAGGGCCGCAACAGATATCGAAAGAGCGGCAGGCAGTGGGAAGATCATGCAAACGGGTGGCGTCAAAAACGTTATACTTAATATGATATCTATAAATGGTGTTACCGTCACTTTTGGCGGTGAGAATCTTTTTGACAACATATCGTTCATAGTTGGTGATCGTGACCGCATAGGCTTGGTTGGCAAGAACGGTGCCGGCAAATCCACATTGCTCAAGGTGATAACCGGAGAGCAGACCCCATCGGGCGGCACGGTGTCGAGAAGCAGCGATGTTACAATAGGTTATCTGGCCCAGCAGATGCCTCTTTCCGACGGTCGCACCGTTATGGAGGAGACGATGACCGCCTTTGACGCCATCAACGCCCTGGAGAGACGCATAGAGGAGTTGGGCCGTCAGATAGCCTCACGCACCGATTACGAGAGTGCCTCTTATGAGAAGCTGATACATGAGCTGTCGGAATGCACCGAAAGGTTTCACATAATGGACGGATCGTCGCGTGAGGGACAGGCCGAGAAAGCATTGACTGGACTTGGTTTCAGGCGCGCCGACTTCGGGCGTCCCACATCGGAGTTCAGCGGCGGATGGCGCATGCGCATAGAGCTGGCCAAGATATTGCTCAGACAACCGTCGGTGATACTGCTCGACGAGCCGACAAACCACCTTGACATAGAGAGCATAGGGTGGCTGGAAGATTACCTCAAAGATTATCGCGGTGCGGTGGTGCTGATATCGCACGACAGACGTTTTTTAGACACGGTGACAACGCGCACTGTGGAGATAATGCTCGGAAAGACACACGATTACAACGTTCCTTACAGCAAGTATGTGGTTTTGCGTGCCGAGCGGAGGGCTCAACAGCAGGCTGCCTATGAAAACCAGCAAAAGATGATAAAGAGCACCGAGGAGTTCATAGAGCGTTTCAGGTATAAGCCCTCCAAGTCCAATCAGGTGCAGTCGCGCGTCAAGCAGCTCGAGAAACTCGAGATAATAGAGGTGGATGAGGTTGACAACTCGACGCTCGCCATACGTTTCCCGCCGGCGCCCAGGTCGGGCAACATTGTGCTGGAGGCCAAGGGTGTCGGTAAGTGTTTTGATGACAAACGCATATTCTCAGGTGCCGAGTTTACGCTCGAGAGGGGCGACAAGGTGGCTTTCGTGGGTCGCAACGGCGAGGGTAAGACCACCTTTGCGCGCATGATAGTGGGTGACACTCCGCTGACTGAGGGAAGCCTGCGCACCGGGCATAATGTGTCGGTGGGCTATTATGCTCAGAACCAGGAAGATCTGATGAACGGCGATTTTACCGTCTTCGACACTCTCGACAGGGTGGCTGTGGGTGACATACGCACCAAACTGCGCGATATATTGGGTGCCTTTCTGTTCCGCGGTGACGATATAGACAAGAAAGTGAAAGTGTTGTCGGGGGGTGAACGTTCGCGTCTGGCCATGGCCCGTCTGATGCTCAACCCGTACAATCTGCTGATACTCGATGAGCCCACCAACCACATGGACATGCGTTCCAAGGATGTCCTTAAGAGAGCACTTAAGGAGTATGACGGCACTCTGATTGTCGTGTCGCACGACCGTGAGTTTCTCGAAGGGTTGGTCTCGAAGGTCTATGAGTTTTCTGACGGCAGGGTGCGCGAGCATTTGGGAGGCATAGACGACTTCCTTTACAGGCATAAGATTGAGAGCATGGCGCAGATAGAGTCGCCCTCCGCCGGAAAAGCGTCATCGTCGGGTGCGGCGGCGGTCAAGGATGCGCCGTCTGAGGCTCAGGGCAAGGTTGTCGGCAGGCAGAGGAGTTTTCATGAGCAGAAAGAGCTGGAGCGCGCCCGTCGCAAGCTGCGTGTGGCCGTTGAGAATGCCGAGGCTGAGATAGAGCGTATAGAAAGCTCTTTGAGGGAGTATGACAATAAGATGGCCGACCCTCAGGCTTATGGTCTCGACATGTCGGACAGCTCTCTGTTTGATGCTTACAAGACCCTTAAGTCGCAGTATAACAAAGCTATGAATCAATGGGAAGCGGCCACCGAGGCATTGGACGATTTTGATGCCAAGAATGGGTTTTAGGGTAAACGAGTAATTTTAACGATACGATTTGAGATATGGCAGACAGAAACATGATGATATTCGGTGTGCGTCCCGTTATGGAGGCATTGGAGGCCGGCAAGCAGTTTGAACGCATATTTGTGAAGAAAGGCTCTGACTCGCCCGTGATGCAGAGGTTGGTGGCGATGGCCGCAGACAAGGGTATTGACGTGGCTTACGTGCCTGTCGAGAAGTTGGAGCGCATGGCGCGCGGTAATCATCAGGGCGTGGTGGCTTTGGTGGCCATGATAGATTACGCCATCTTGGACGATGTGACAGCTGGCGCGGGCGACAGTTCGCTGCTTGTGATACTTGACGGCGTGACCGATGTGCGTAACTTCGGTGCCATTGCCCGAAGCGTCGAGTGCGCTGGGGGTGATGCTATCATAGTGTCGGCAAAGAACGGAGCTCCTGTGAACGGAGAGTCAGTCAGAAGCTCGGCGGGGGCACTTAACGTATTGCCCGTGTGTCGTGTCGGGAGCATACGCAACACCATAAGGCAGCTCAAAGAGTGCGGTTACAAGATTGTCGCTGCCACAGAGAAAGGCGACAACCTATTGTGGGAGGCCGACCTGTCGGGACGCGTGGCCATAGTGATGGGAAGTGAAGACAAAGGCATATCCAAGGAGTCGCTAAGGTTGTGCGACACCCGATTGGCCATTCCCATATGCGGCGAGATATCGTCACTCAACGTGTCCGTTGCCGCAGGCGTAATGCTCTATGAAGCAGTAAGACAACGGCAGAAGTGACATTTGTCGGCAGGACTTCCTCATGTACTGCCATTTATTTTGCTGAAACTGCCTCCGGCGGCCCTTCCGGGGGAGGGGTCACGGACCC
>CAMRVW010000087.1 GCA_947054185.1 uncultured Rikenellaceae bacterium
TTATGCCGGTTTTAAAGAATTATTCTGCGGTTTTCGTTGCACTCAGACCGCTATGGCCGGTGCAATTGCCGGCATCATTGGGCGCGGATTCGAGGTTGAGAGTGTGGAGAATGTGATTTTAGCGGGATGCGCGATCTGAGGAACGTATCCTCTTACTTATACCTGTGCTTTCATGCCTCGTCCCGATACAGGGAAAAGTCTTACTTCCCACTTCGTGTGTCGGGGTGTAACGGACGCCTTTTTACAGACTGTCAGATCAAAGGTTTGTTGTGTTTTAATCGCAGTGGGCCGGCGCAACCTCATGTCCGCACCTTACTCGGTGCACCTCTTATCCCTGCTTCAAGAAATGCCTCAAGCCTAATCATTCATCCTCCTGTTCAAAACATAATAGTTTGAAGAACATACAACTGTCGCAACAGATAGGACAGCATAACCGTCAGTTTCGTTGTTGCAAAACCTGTGAGACTTAAAGTCCTAATCACACATTTGTCGCCTTTTTGCAACCTCCCCAAAATATTGTATTTTTGTGTCATGAAAAAAGTATCATTCCACACCCTCGGTTGCAAGCTCAACTTCTCTGAGAGCTCCACTCTGGCCCGTCATTTTGCCGACGGGGGATATGAGCGCACATCATCGGCGACCGAGAGCGACATAATAGTGATCAACACCTGCTCGGTCACCGACCATGCCGACAAAAAGTGTCGCAATCTCATAAGACGTCTCCACAGGCTCAATCCCTCGGCCCTGATAGCCGTGACGGGCTGTTATGCCCAACTCAAATCGGAAGAGATTGCCGGCATCGAGGGGGTCGACCTTGTTGTGGGCAATAACGGCAAAGGCTCTCTTTTCGAGCTGGCCGACCGACTGGCTTCACATCGCGGTGCCACCGAGATACACACGTGCGCAACCTCAGAGCTGACCTCGTTTTTCGCCTCCTTTTCCTCAGGTGACCGCACACGATCGTTTCTGAAAGTGCAAGACGGATGCGATTACA
The DNA here is from genome assembly GCA_947054185.1 of uncultured Rikenellaceae bacterium. Classification (GTDB taxonomy): domain Bacteria; phylum Bacteroidota; class Bacteroidia; order Bacteroidales; family Rikenellaceae; genus CASDZP01. The sequence continues at coordinate 995 of CAMRVW010000087.1, forward strand.
GATGCTCATACTGCACCATCCCGTTAGCAAGAGGCATCTCACGCAATATATCCATAGAGAGTCTTGTCGGAGAGGCCGAAACTATCGCAGCCTCAGGATGTCGCGAAATAGTGCTCACAGGTGTCAATATTGGTGATTTCGGTCGTACCACAGGCGAAAGCTTCATCGACCTGTTGCATTGTCTTGACGCCGTTGACGGCATTGAACGTTATCGCATATCATCCATCGAACCCAACCTGCTTTCAGACGATGTCATAGAGTTTACCGCCCGTTCGCCCAAGTTCATGCCACACTTCCACATACCCCTCCAGTCGGGATGCGACAAGATACTGGCTCTTATGAGGCGACGATACAATACATCCATGTTTCGCACCAAGATAGAGAAGGTGAGACGACACATCCCCGACGCTTTCATCGGTATAGACGTCATTGTGGGATTTCCGGGCGAAACCGATGACGACTTCGAACAGACATACGCATTCCTCGAGTCGTTGCAGCCGTCGTTCCTTCACGTGTTCCCCTATTCCGAACGTGCCGACACTGACGCCATACACATGGATGGCAAGGTGTCGCCGGAGAATAAAGAACGCAGAGCGGCACGTCTTGGCGAGCTGTCGAGACGTCTTCACCGCAATTTCGTGGAACGATTCGTCGGACAAAGGGCGGTCATGTTGGTTGAAGGCATACGCAAAGGAGGCATTATGTTCGGGTATACAGGCAATTACCTGCGATGCGAAATGCCGTATGAAAAAGGTTTGACAGGGAAGTTGATAGAGATAACCATCAAGGAGATAGATGACGACGGCACCATTGTCAAGGCGACTCGTTGATTATCAATAAGCACTGGTCTCATTGGTGCGGATTAGGGTTGGGAGTGTGGAGAATGTGATTTTGGCGTTACGGAGAGCGGGGCGGAGCCTGCGGAGGGCATAGTGGGAAATAGATTTCGGCTATTCCGTGCTTAAGTCACTGTATTATAATTGCTGTGCGTGGCTGCGGCCCTCCGTTGGGCGGAGGCTCCGGGCCGCTCGGGACTCGTGACCTCGTCCCGTTCCATAAGGAATTTTTGTTTACGTCACACTTCGTGTGTCGGGTACAAGGAATAGTTGTGCGGTGTTCGTTTCACTCAGACCGCGGTGTGGGCCGACCTGCGGTCGGCCGCATCGGCGTGGAGGTCGGGGGCGTGATGAAGTTCGCGCGTGGTGGGTGACAAAGACGGGCGACACCTTGGATTGGTTGGGGTGCCGTGCCTTTGGCGTGGAGGAGAGCGGAACGGGGCCTGCGGAGGGCCGGGCGAGGAGGTGATGAGTTTAATGGTTTTGCTTATGTCACTGCCTTATAATTACTGTGCGGGGTTACGGATCTCCACGAGGGATTTTCTGCCGGTCGCGCCAAAAACCAGGCCGGATAAAAACCGTTCGGGAATAAAACCATGCCGACACTAAAACCTCTCCGATGGTTAATACTTGCCACTTCAAAACCTGTCGACATGAAATCTTCGGGCACAATATCCTCCCGCCAAACTTCCGATATAAAACCACGTGAATTATCATCCCCGGCACCACAAATAGCCCGTCTCATTGCGACAATAATATTTACAGATTTTTTGTCCCCTCACCCGTCAAATTATTGAAATCTCGCCAAAATTATTATTTTTGCAAATTGAAACACCTGCATAAAATCAGACTAAATGAATCTTTTTCAGAAGCAGAGCATAATATGGGGATGGGTTGTTTTCGCTCTATCCTTGTTGACCTATATATTGTCGCTTGAGCCGTCGGCAAGTCTTTGGGACTGTTCTGAGTTTATCTCCACATCATATAAAATGGAGGTCGGCCATCCGCCCGGAGCGCCTCTCTTCATGATGATAAACCGCATCTTCTCCATCTTCGCGCCCGACGTGACATATGTCGCCATGTTCGTGAATATCGCCTCGGCCATGGCCAGCGCCCTGACCATAGCGTTCCTTTTCTGGTCGATAGCCCATTTGGGACGCAGGCTTATCAATCCTTCCGATCGCGATTATGTGCCCACCGGCTTGCAGACTGCCGTTGTCATGGCGGCATCGTTCATAGGCTCGATGGCTTACGCCTTCACCGACACCTTTTGGTTCTCGGCTGTCGAGGGCGAAGTATATGCCCAGTCATCGCTCTTTACGGCGCTTGTTTTCTGGACGATACTCAAGTGGGAGAATGTCGCCGACAAGCCCCACTCGGGCAAGTGGCTGGTGCTCATAGCCTATTTCGTGGGCCTGTCGATAGGTGTGCACCTGCTCAACCTTCTGGCGATACCTGCTATAGTGTTGGTATATTACTATCGCAATTATCCGCAGCGCAGCAGGATAGGATGGTGGAAGGCATTCGGCCTCTCTGTGGTCATATTGGGCGTGTCGCTCTATGTCATAATACCGGGCACGGTGCGTCTGGGGGCATTCGTCGACAGAATGTTCGTCAACGGCTTCGGCCTGCCGGTCAACAGCGGTTTGGCCACATCGACCATAGCCCTCATATTGTTGCTGGGGTACGGTGCATATCGCGCCCAGCAAAAGGGACGTGTGATACTCAACACCGTCATGCTCTGCGCCTGCGTCATGGTGTTGGGTTACTCCACCTATGCCTCGGTGGTCATACGCGCGGTTGAAAACCCTCCCATGAACTCCAATGCCCCCGACGACCCCTATTCGCTCTTGGCGTTGCTCAACCGCGAGCAATACGGCAACCGCCCTTTGTTTAAAGGTCAATACTATTCGGCGCCGGTGACTGAGTCCATCAAAAAGAGGAGCTATTATTACGACGACGACAAAAAGATATACATACCTTATGAATATACGGCCGATTATAAGTACGACCCCCGCTTTGTCACCATACTGCCACGCATGTGGGACTCGTCGCGGGCATCGGAATATGAGCATTGGGCCGGCATAAACCCGCGCACGGCCCGCAGGGTAAACATAGGCGACGGCGAGTCGGCCATTGTTCCGACATTCGGGCAAAACCTGCGCTATTTCTTTGTCTATCAGCTCAATTATATGTACTGGCGCTATTTTCTGTGGAATTTCGTGGGACGCCAGAACGACATACAGGCACAAGGCGAGCTCACCAAGGGCAATTGGCTCTCGGGCATAAAGTTCATAGACGAGCTTTACTTGGGTCCGCAAGACAACCTGCCATCAGACCTTGCCGACAACAAGGGGCGCAACACCTATTATTTCCTGCCGTTCCTGTTGGGTATGCTGGGGCTGTTCTATCAGATGACGCGTGACCGCAACAACTTCACTGTGGTTTTCTGGTTGTTTTTCATGACCGGCATAGCCATAATATTATACCTCAACCAGCCGCCCATGCAGCCTCGCGAGCGGGACTATTCGTTCGCAGGCTCGTTCTATGCCTTCTCGATATGGATAGGTCTTGGGGTGATAGCCGCATGGCAGCTTCTCTCTCGAGTCATTGCCGACAAACGCATGACGGCCGCAGCAGCCACTCTTGTGTGCCTCTCGGTGCCGACCATACTGCTGGCCGAAAACTGGGACGACCATACGCGCGCAGGTCGTTATGTGGCACGTGATTTCGGAGCCAATTATCTCGAAAGCACCCTCCCGGGATCTATCATAGTGCCTTACGGCGACAATGACACATTCCCGCTGTGGTACAATCAAGAGGTTGAGGGTGTGCGCACCGATGTCAAGATAGCCAATCTCAGCTATCTGCAAAGCGACTGGTATGCCAATCAGATGACTGTCAAGAGCAATGACGCCGACCCCATAAAGTTTACCCTGCCCAAAAGCAAATGGTACCGCGTAAACGAATATATACCTGTAATAGAGTTGTTTAAAGAGCCTATAACCACCGGTGAGCTTTTCGAGTTCATCAAAAACGACTCGCCCATCAAAAAGCGCATCACCTCGCAGTTCTCGTCAGAGTCTGTCACCGACTTCATACCCGGACGTAAAATAGCCATCCCGGTAAACAAAGAGGCAGCCATCAAGAGCGGTATCGTCAACGCGCGCGACAGTTCGCTTATGGTCGACACCATCTATCTGACACTCAACGGACGGGGTCTCACACGGTCTGACTATCTGCTGCTCGACATGATAACGACGGCCGACTGGTCGCGCCCCATCTATTTCACACAGCCAAGCGCAGTGGAGGCGCTCGGCGGCCTGACCGACTATCTGCAGCTCGACGGTTTCGCCTATCGTCTGGTGCCCATAAAGACCAAAGGACGCACCTTGGGCCTCGGCCGCATAGACAGCGACTATCTTTATGACAAGCTGATGAACTTCAAGTATGGCAACGTCAAAGGCGACGTGTATATAGACGATTTCGTGACCCACACCATCAATGCGGCACAGATACGCACGTCGTTTGCCCGTCTTGCCAAGCAGCTGGCGGCAGAGGGCGACACCATCCGCGCCAAAAAGGCGTTGGACAAGGTGATGGAAGAGATCCCTTACAAGAACGTGGGTTACTCATACACCACTCCCGATCTTATCGAAGCCTTTTATGCCACGGGCGATACCGAACGCGGCGACGATCTCTTCACAGGGTTCAAAGACAATCTGTTGGAAAACATACTCTATCTGTCGCAGTTCAAGGGTGATCGTTATGTCGCAGTGCTCCCCGAGATACGCCAGCATGCCTATTATCTGCAACTGCTCGAAGAGATAGCATACAAAAACGGACGATATCAGTTGCAGAAAGAGGTGGGCAGATATCTTGACGCCCTTTTGGGAGGAGCCGGCAGTTAGCCTCTTAAGTTCGTTGTTGCACAAATGGCAGACTTGAAGTTATTTTGGAGGCAAAGAGTTGATATTTGTGTGTGCCGACCTGATTTTTTTTGACAGCAATAAACAATCGGACAGGTCCGTTTTTTAAATGATTTGACAGAATAAAAAAACTTTTAATCTATATTGACACTATGAAAAAGAAATTCATCTGCACCGTTTGCGGTTATGTTCACGAAGGTGACGAGGCTCCCGAAAAATGCCCCCAGTGCCATCAGCCTCGCTCTAAATTCAAAGAGTTGAAAGAGGAAGAGGGCTTGTCATGGGCTGACGAACACCGCATAGGCGTTGCCAAAGATGTCGACGCAGAGGTGTTGGAAGGTCTGCGCGCGCACTTCATGGGTGAATGCACCGAGGTGGGTATGTATCTGGCAATGAGCCGCCAGGCCGACAGAGAGGGTTATCCCGAAGTGGGCGAGGCATACAAACGCATTGCATGGGAAGAGGCCGAGCATGCCGCTAAATTTGCAGAGCTCCTCGGCGAGGTGGTTTGGGATACCAAAACCAATCTCAAAGCCCGCATGGATGCCGAATCAGGTGCTTGTGCCGACAAAAAGCGCATCGCAACACGTGCCAAAGAGCTCAATCTCGATGCCATACACGACACCGTTCATGAGATGTGCAAGGACGAAGCCCGTCACGGTCAAGTGTTCGAGGGCCTTTACAAGAGATTCTTCAACAAATAGTCATAACGCATTGAACTGCAAAGGTTCACCGAATGGTGAACCTTTTTTGTTGTCGTCAGCTTTCTGTTTGGGGCATGTTTGGTTTGCTCTCGGCTTAATCGTATCGTTAACCTGTCGGTTTTAAGATACTCTCGCCTCGGTCAAACAAATAAAATTTGCTTGCCTCTCGGCTTAATCGTATCGTTAACCTGGCGGTTTTAAGATACTCTCGCCTCGGACAATCAAATAAAATTTGCTTGCCTCTCGGCTTAATAGTATCTTTGTAATCGCATATTGGCACATGCTTCTAAATATCGTAAAAGAGAAGTTGTGTCGGGATAATTAAAAAACGGTTTGATAATGAAGAGATTATTGTTTTTTCTCGTGATGCTGGCATTTGTGGTCTCTTGTCAGAAGAGCGACGAACAGGGCGAACTGCCCATAAAGGGATTTTATGTGCCGGCATTCGACGGACCCGTTGCTCCCGGCGAAGAGATAAGCCTCATAGGCGAGGGATTCACCCAGTGGAGCGAGATATGGTTCAGAAAAAGCGAAACCTCTCTGACGGAGAGCAATTATGTGCAGGCCACCGTCACCAAGGTTAACGCGACGGGCATAACGTTCACCGTGCCGCAGACTAATGGCGAACAGTGCGTCATGCTCAAACATGGCGGTGTCATGTACGAACTTTTCATCATGACGGTAAGGGCATCGGTTGACGCATCGGAGATACTGCCAAAAAAGATTGTCAAGATTGCATCGGCAAATTACTATTACGCGTATGAATATGACGACAAAGGACGCATCGTGAAGATGACGGAATATCGCAACAATGTCGCCTCCACCGTGAAATACACCTATTCGGCCGACCGCATCACAGTGTCGGAAGACGGCGGAGTAAAAAGCACATATGAGTTAAGGGATGGTCGTACAGACTATTACACCGATATAGTCAATGAATTTGACTGCAAGTTCGAGTACGAGGCCGGCCATTTGAGCACAATCACGGGCGACGACATAATGGGTGATGATAACAAGTCGTTCAAGGCCGAATGTACGTTCGACGGAGACAAACTGGTCGGTTACACCTATAAAGACAGCGAACATACCAAGACATTGACATTCGCATACGATGAAGTGTACGGAGTGCAGCCCAACAACCTCAACATAGACTTGTTGTCGCTTCTCTGCAAAGATTTGATGATAAACTCGGAAGCCCTGCAATTAGGTGTGTCGGGTGATCGCTCCAGATATCTGCCAGGCCGTGTGGAGATAACGTCCGCCGACGAGCGAGCCTATGCCCTGATATTCGTTTGCCAGATGAACGACAATTACATAGGGCAGATTACGGTCATCGACGACGACCACAAGGAGCATGCCTCCTGGGTGTTTTTCTATGAGAAATAGATAATCGTACGCCTTGCAAGAACAGTGTTGCGGGCACTGCACGTTTATTTGCGGAAACTGCCTCCGGCGGCCCTTCCGGGGGAGGGGTCACGGACCCCGATTTGAGATATTGAGGAACAACTAAGGTATAAGTACGAAAATATGATATAAAGGTGTTTCGACTCGGGCTCACACCTTTATATCATATTTTCGTTTTCGGCCCTGAAGTTGAATGCCGAAATGATATTCAAAATGGTCATGGCCACTTCGCGTAAAGGGTAAGAAATGCAGAGCGGCAGACAAGAACGGAATAGTTGCTGCAAAACATCACGCTATTCGACAAACAGGCGAGGGGCACCGGGCCTCCTTACCGATACATATTATGCCGGACTTCCAATCGTCGTTATATTCAATCCAAACCGCCAACCGGGCCACCGCACCTCCATGCAACGTAAACTCGCACCTCTTTTGCGTCGTCACCGAACATCAGACCATGCCTCGGAGTAATTGCCTCTCATCGCCTTACCTTTTTTACAGGGCTTCCAAACCTTGACCCAATCTATCTCCATTTTAACCGGAAGCGTGGCCGGATCGACAGCCCCGACCCAACCGCCGCCCAACTGCATATCCAACAGCAGATAATAAGCCTGATCGAATGGGAACTGTCCCTCCAGCTCGGTATCGGTCTTGGGATAGGTCAATGTCGGGACGCCATTCACCAAAAAGACCACCTTGTCGGGATAAAACTCCACCCCGTAAGTGTTATACCCCTGCCTGTCTATCTCTGCCGTCGTGTAACGCTGCGGAGTATCCTGCTTCAAATTAAGCGTATAATGCGAATGTATGGTCTGGTAAACCACTTTGTCATAATTCAGATGCTCCATAATGTCGACCTCTCCGTTCTTCGGATAAGGGCCGTATTTCTCGTCCTGAGCCAACATCCAAAAGGCAGGCCATGCGCCGACAGCCTCACCCAAGCGGGCACGAATCTCTATCTTGCCATATTTCACCGAAAACTTGTCTTTCGTCCACACCCCGCCGGTCAAATATCGGGCGGTATCGGCCTCGGGTCTGTCGTTCTCTATTCCGTGAAGAATCAGGCAACCGTCCTTAACCTGATAAAGGTCTTCACGCGCCGACATGTAATTGTTCCAATCGGCAGTTCCACGCGGAATCTTCGACCACTTGGTCGTATCCAAAAAACCATCATATCCGAAATCATCCATCCACACCAGCTCCCACTTCTGAGGCGTCGACAGCTTCACTGCCTTGTTTTTTCCTCCTCGCGCCCACGCATCGGCAGACAATAAAATAACCGCAACACAAAACAAGCAGACGGTTCGCCAAATCATTTTCCCATTCATAGAAATGTCATATATTAATTTTACTTACTCCATTCATGTCATAACTCCGAAACAAAAATACACCTTTACGCAATAGAATACAAGCATTAAAAGACCAATTGCCGCACTGCAGACTCAATAAGCACCTCGCCGTTTTATCTCGCAACATCCAACCGACAGGCTTTTATGCCGACATGGCGGCCAAGGCACGAGGCCGCAACGGGCCGCACCTCGCGGTGGGCAGAAAATCCCCCGCGGAGGCCCGTAACCCGCAGAGCAATATATAGCACAGTGACTTGGGGGCGGCGGTGAAGCACATCACTTTCCCGCCTTGCCTCCCAGGCTCGGCCGAAGCTCCTCCAGGCCAAAAGCACGTCCCAACCAACCCAAGGTGTCGCCCGTCTTTTTCATACACCACGCCAGAACATCATCACGCCCTCGACCTCCACGCCGATGCGGCCGACCTACGGTCTGAGGAATGAAAACCGCACAACAATTCCTTATACTCGACACACGAAGTGTGGGGTAAACACAAATTCCTTGTAAACGGGCTGAGGAACGAAAGCCCGAGCGGCCCGGAGCCTCCGCCCA